>NZ_JAAKEH010000017.1:0-55978 GCF_011039095.1 Desulfovibrio sp. ZJ200
TTGACTTTTTATGAAAGTCAAAGGTGGCATTCAGGCGAAAAACGCGGTTTTCGCCTGAATGTACGCCGCGTTGCGGCGGCTGCCGCTTTCGCGTCAGCAGAGCATTTTCAAAGAGAAAATGCTCTAAACCAGGCCCGCATGCCTGCGCCTGTCGGCAGGGCCGGCGAGAGTGCCGTATTTCTTCAGCGCAACCTGGCGGGTATATATGTGCACAAGGGCTCCTGCCCCATGTGATCCCCGTCCATGCTCTGCGCCCTGGCGCGGCAGCCGCCGCAGACCTTGTGAAACTCGCACACGCCGCACTTGCCCTTGTAACAGGACTGATCGCGGAATTGCCGGAAATACGCGCTCTCGCGCCAGATTTGCGGAAAAGGCGTTTCGCGCACATTGCCGCAGTTAAGTTCCAGATAGCCGCAGGGCTGCACCTGACCCGTATGACTGATGAAGCAAAAGCCCGTGCCGCCCAGACAGCCGCGGGTCATGGCGTCCATGCCGAATGTTTCCGGCGTGACGGCAATGCCCTCCTCATGCGCGCGCTGGCGCATGATGCGGTAGTAATGCGGCGCGCAGGTGGCCTTCAGGTGCATGTTTGTGCCCTTGCGGAAATCATAGAGCCAGTGCAGCACGTCTTCATATTCCTGGGCCGTGATCACCTGATCCGCAAGGCCCGAGGCCCGACCCATGGGCACCAGCAGAAAGATATGCCAGGCCGCGGCCCCAATGCGCTCGCAGAGATCGAAAATCTTCCTGAAACTGGCGAGATTGTTGCGGGTCACGGTGGTGTTGATCTGAAAGGGCAGGCCCGCATCCTTGAGGTAGCCGATGCCGCGCAGGCTGGCGTCAAACGCGCCGGGCACGCCCCGGAAGGCGTCATGGCTTGCGGCGTCGGCCCCGTCAATGGAAATGGAGCAGCGATCGACACCGGCGGCCTTGAGTTTTTTGGCGTTTTCAGGAGTGATCAGCGTGCCGTTGGGCGAAAAGGCGCAGATCAGGCCCCTGGCATGGGTGTAGGCCACCAGCTCGTAAACGTCCGGCCGGATCATGGGATCCCCGCCGGTGAAGATGATGATCGGATTGCCCACCTGCGGGAACGTATCGATCAGCGCCTTTGCCTCGCGTGTGGACAGCTCGCCGGGGTAGGGCTCGGGATGGGCCTCGGCCCGGCAGTGTTTGCAGGCCAGATTGCAGGAGCGCGTCACTTCCCAGGCCACCAGGCGGCAGGCCGGGCTGCCGTCCTCCAGAACGCGCGGCCCTGTGCCCGGATGCCCGCCGGGGGGGCCGCCCGGACGATCATGTTTGTGCATCAGCGCGCCAGCCTTTGCCGAAGTATTTCCTCGGCGAAATAGGTAATCAGCATATCCGCGCCCGCGCGCCTGAGGCCGAGCAAAGATTCCAGCATGACCGCGCGCTCGTCGATCCAGCCGTTGAGCCCGGCCGCGCGGATCATGGCGTACTCGCCGCTGACCTGATACGCGCAGAGCGGCACATCCACATGCTCGCGCACCAGGCGAATGACGTCGGAATACGGCCCGGCGGGCTTGACAATCAGCGCATCCGCGCCTTCGGCGAGATCCGCGCGCGCTTCAACCAGGGCCTCGCGGGCGTTGCCCGGGTCCATCTGATAGGACTTGCGATCCCCGGCGGTCGGAGCCGACTCCGCCGCGTCGCGGAAGGGCCCGTAATAGGCGGAAGCGTACTTCACGGCATAGGACATGATCGGCACTTCTTTCAGGCCGCCTTCGTCCAGAGCCTGCCGGATGGCCGCCACGCGCCCGTCCATCATGTCCGAGGGGGCCACCATGTCCGCTCCTGCGGCCGCATGGCTGAGCGCGGTTCTGGCCAGCAGGGGCAGGGTGGGATCATTGAGCACCGCGCCGTCCGGCATCAGCACGCCGCAGTGGCCGTGGCTCATGTACTCGCACAGGCAGACATCGGTAATCACCAGAAGCCTGGGCCAGCGTTTCTTGAGACGCCGCACGGCCTGCTGCACAATGCCCTGCTCGGCATAGGCGCCGCTGGCCTTTTCGTCCTTTTCGGCCGGAATACCGAAAAGCAGGACGGCCGCAAGGCCTGTGTCCACAGCCTTTTCCACCTGCTTTTCCAGCTCGCCCAAAGAAAGCTGAAACTGGCCGGGCATGGAAGGGACTTCTTTGCGGAAGGATTTGTCTTCGGTTTCCACCACAAAGTAGGGCATGATCAGGTCTTCCGCCGGCAAAGGCCCGGTCTCGCGCACCAGATTGCGGAGCTCCGGGGTCCGGCGCAGGCGGCGGCCGCGATGAAAAGTTTGCATGCTATACCTCGATGCGGGGGGCCCGCGGTTATGCTGAATAGCGTCAGGCGACGCCTGACGTGCGAGGCACTATAGCCCAAAACCTCGCAGGGGAAAAGTGGACACATCACAGGCACTGCCGTCTGTCCGGACGGCATGGCACAGGAGAAGACAAGCATGACGGAACGCAATGACCTCAAGGGACGACGCGGCCTCGAACGCCTCTGGAATGCCACGCGCTATTCGCTGGGCGGCTACCGGGCGGCCTGGCAGGGCAAAAAGGCCTTTCGCCAGATTGTGCTGCCGGCTGGGCTTTCTGCTGGCGCGTATGCTGGCCTGACAAATGGCATCAGCGAGCGGAAAGGCTGCGTTGCGCATCGGTATATATCTTCGTAAAGTAGACTCCCCTGTATTGTTTCAGGAAGTCATCAGATTCCATATCCACGTCAGGCGGACTGCCGGCCGTATACAGCAAGACCTCTTTTCCCTGCTGACAGAGCGTTGCTGCGTACTCCCGAAGCTGTGCATGACTCTTTTCCAGAAAAATACCCGGCAAGGTGTACCACGGAGCATCAAGCCCCATGATATTTTTGAGATCATCACTTTTCCAGGGGAGAGAGTAAACAGGGGTGAAGCCGTACCAGAGACACTTGATGTAATCAAGCCTGTTGAAAACTTCCACGAGAGTTCTTTCCCGGAAAGGAAGTTCTTTTGCCAATAATGAAATGTCTGTTATCTTGTCTGTAATCAGGATCATGCCCTGATGCCTTTTCATGATATCTGCTATGTCTTTTCCAGAAAGCGCATGGTATTTATTGTATATAAGACGTTTTTTTACTTCTTCAACGGTCAGTGCCGTGTCAGTAGGTATTCCCGTCATCCGTCCAAAGTTTTTCCAGTCATGAACAGCGACAAGATGGCCGTCACGTGTGACCAAAAAATCTATTTCTATAAATGTAAAACCATTTTTGAGAGCGTTTTCGACAGCTTCACGAGAGTTGGTATACAGATGTCCATCAATATTCCCGCCGGCATGCGCGATAAACGGGGATGCTGATACTGTTTTGCATACGGGCTGCGCAGTGTGACTGGCGCCTGCAAGAAGACGCGCCAGATGGTTTGTGAGTGTATTTTTGCAGCTTTCGCTCTTATAACCTATTACAAAGAGAAGAAAAACAGCAAGCAGCAAAATCCCGGCTTTTTTCATGACATCTGTACTTTTTTTAGCGTAAGCACGATACTGCCGCTGACTGACAGCCCAGCAGGCGGCGCAGATAATGGTACATCTTGCAGCGGGTCAGGCCGGGCAGGTGACGTCCGTCAAAATGATGCTCCTGCCCCTTGGTATAGAGCATTTTCACTTTGAAAATGCTCTGCTGACGCGAAAGCGGCAGCCGCCGCAACGCGGCGTACATTCAGGCGAAAACCGCGTTTTTCGCCTGAATGCCACCTTTGACTTTCATAAAAAGTCAAAGGTAATCTGCTCTAGACCAGAAAGGGGATCTTTCCCGAATTGTTGCCGGCGTACGAGCTGTGGTCGCCCCAGAGAATGAGCATGGCGCCGTCCGGCAGCGCCTGCACATACCGTTGCAATGCCGCATCGGTATGATGGGCCAGGGTCAGAAAGGCTGATTGCGGTGTATCTGCAAACAATTTCCTGTCTGTCACGAGATGAAGATGCTCCGGAAGGTGCATGGTCATGGTGATGATGAACTGTACCCAGGGCTTTTGGTGCTGCTGCCGGGTGGCATAGGCAAAGAGATCGCTGTCATTGATGACGCCCGCCCACCAGCAGTCCAGGGGGCGGATGCCCGCCTGACGCATGGTCTCGATGTCATGGTAGCGCCCAAAACCCTGCAACTGATAGGCGGAACGCAGATTCATGAAGTCTGCCGGCAGGCCATGAAAGACATCAAGCTGGCGTCCCGTCTGTTTCAGACAGGTGATAAGACTGTGCGGATAGCTGGTTTCGTATTCATAATGGACGACATCGCCGCTGGCTTCTCGTCCATTGAACAGTTCAAAGTCGGAATTGGCGGAGGCCAGCTTTTTGGCGCCATCCAGACGCAGCAGAATGGCATGTGGCAGCAGGCTTTGCAAAAAGGGCATGACGGATTGTCCGCCATGCTGCATTTCCAGCAGTTCAAAATCAAGGCATTCCACCTGGACAAGGGCTATACGCTCCGCAACAGGGGGAACGGGAATGGCTTCCGTGCCCCGGGCGGAGCAGGGCGCAGGCGAATGATAGTGGGCAGACAGCGCGTATCCGGTACCCAGCTCCAGAAGCATGCTGGCTACATAGCCCCGGTATTTGAGAGAGCGGCGGGAGGGCGGCTCAAAGAATCGCTTCCCTTCCTTCTGCAGAAATTCCGGCGAAAAGTGGCGGGGAGGCTGCAACAGGCAGGCGTTGCCATGCGATACAAGCAGCAGCACAGCGGGAATGAGCGCCAGCCAGCGGCGGGAAAGACGGGGTTTTCGGCCACAGAGCCACCATTGCCCTCCCAGAAAGGGAAGGATCAGGAGCAGCGAGGAAATGCCAACGTAGCTCAGCAGGCTTGACAGATCCATGACGGCAAGTTGCCGACTGCCATTGATCAGGGCGGTCAGGCTGAGAGGCGTGCCCATCACGGTGGCGTAACTGAGGCAGAGCAGGGAAAGCAGGGCCTGCAGCAGGCAGATGGCGCGCAGCAGCCTTCTGCCGCACAGCATGACAAGCAGAAGGGCCGCGGCAATATCCATGAGCACAAGCCCCCGGATGTCAATGCCGGAAAGGTGCTGAACAAGCAGGCTCTGCCCGGCCATGAGCAGGGTCAGCAGGAGGGTGGCAAGGTGGGGAAGCACGCGATGCAGCATGGCGGTTCCTCGAAAAGCGACGATGACGCGCAGGAGGCGGTCTGCAGTCTTCGGGAATGCGCATGCAGACTGTGCCGTTCTGCCGCGACGGGGAAGTATAATGGCGTTGTCTGCGGCCCGTGTCAACTTCTGGCGCGGGGTTGCTGTGTATCCTGCCTGCGGGCATCGCGTGCCGCACCATACTGACGGTCGTGGCGGAGGGCATACTGGCTGTGATGCGCAGGCCGGAGCCGGCCCGGCGATCCGTCCCATTTGCGCAGAAGGTGCAAAAAAGCCCCGGCATCGTCAGGCGCCGGGGCTTGTCGTATCAGACAGCGGGCGGATTACAGGCCGATCTCTTCATCGGTGAGGTAGCAGGCCGGATCCTGCGCCCACTCGTCACCGTAAAAGGCTTCGGCCCGGGCCCGGAAGTTGCCGCCGCAGATGTTGAGGTAACGGCACCTGGCGCAACGGCCCTTCACATGGGCCTTCTTGTTCTTGAGCTTGTGCAGCAGCTCAATGGACGGATCATCCCAGATCTGCGAGAAAGGCCGCTCCAGCACGTTGCCGAAGACATGCCCGCGCCAGAACTGATCCGCGTGCACCTTGCCGTCCCAGGAAATACAGCCGATGCCCCGGCCCGAATTATTGCCCTCGTTGTACTGCAACAACTCAAAAACTTCCTCGGCCCGTTTGGGGTCCTCGCGCTTCAGGCGCATCCAGACGTAGGGGCCGTCGGCGTGATTGTCCACGGTCAGTATTTCCTTGGGATGCCCCGCCTCAAAAAGCGCGCGGGTTTCATCCATGATCAGATCCAGCACGGCGCGGGTTTCGGCATGATCCAGATCTTCCTTGATCAATGCCGAGCCCCGGCCCGAATACACCAGATGATAGAAGCAGGCCCGCGGCACTTCCAATTCCCTGAGCAGACGGAAGATGCCGGGGATTTCCGCCACATTGCGCTTGTTAATGGTAAAACGCAGGCCCACTTTCAGGCCTTCGGCCTGACAATTGGCAATGCCCTGCAAGGCCTTTTTGAACGCGCCGGGCACGCAGCGGAAATGATCGTGCACTTCTTCCATGCCGTCCAGCGAAATGCCCACATAGGAGAGGCCCACGGCCTTGAGCTCGCGCGCCTTCTGCGGGGTGATCAGCGTGCCGTTGGTGGAGATCACCGCGCGCATGCCCCTGGCTGTGGCGTGGCTGGCCAGCTCCACCAGATCGTTGCGCACCAGAGGCTCGCCGCCGGAAAAAAGCATCACCGGCGCGCCGAAGGCCGCCAGATCGTCGATCATGGCCCTGGCCTGCTCGGTGTTGATGTCGTCCGTGCCGTCCACTTCCACGGCATGCGCATAGCAATGCACGCACTTCAGATTGCAGCGCTGCGTCATGTTCCAGACAATGACCGGCTTTTTGTCCCTGGAAAATTGCAGCAGATGCGAAGGCAGTTTGCCGGATTCGCGGCCGTAGCGCAGCGCGTCCGAAGGCTCTGCCTGCCCGCAGTACAATTTGGAAATGCCTATCATAAGGGTATCCTGGAGCTATCCTGGGGTTGCGAAGCGCAGCGCGCGGCCCGCGCGCCGGCTCCGGTGAAACAATATATATTTTGCTTGCTGCTACTTGCTGATCACTGCCTTCAACGCGGCAAAGGCCTGGTCCAGGCCCTCGACCCTGTTGCCTCCGGCCTGGGCCAGATCCGGGCGTCCGCCGCCCGCGCCGCCCACAGGCGCGGCCACTTCCCTGATCAGAGCCGGGGCCGTGAAACGCCCGTGCAGATCCCTGGAGACATGGAGCAACAAACCCACTTTGCCGTCTTCGACGCTGGCAAGGCAGGCCACCCCTGACGTCAGCCGCGAGCGCACGTCGTCCATGATCTCGCGCAGGGCTTTGATCGGCACATTTTCCAGGCGCGCGGCCAGCACGCGCACGCCGTTGATTTCCTCGGCCTGCCGCAGCAGATCCGCGCCCGTGGCCGGAGCGGCAGCGGCTTTTTCCGAGGCTTTGCGCAATTTTTTAAGATCCGTCTGCAAGCTTTGCAGGCGCTCACGCAACTGACCGGGCCGGGCTTTGAGCTGGGCGGCAAGATCGGTCAGCTCCGCGCGCTGCTCCACGGCCAGCCCGTAGGCGTTCCAGCCGGTGACGGCCTCAATGCGGCGGGTTCCGGCGGCCACGCCGCTTTCCGCCAGAATCAGGAAGGAACCGGCCTGCCCGGTGCGGCTCAAATGCGTGCCGCCGCAAAGTTCCACGGATTCCGGGGCATCCTCCGCGCCCACGCTGAGCACGCGCACGGTCTCGCCGTATTTTTCGCCGAACAGGGCCATCGCCCCCGCGGCCAGGGCCTGCTCGCGCGGCATTTCCCGTGCCGTCACCGGCAGATCCGCCAGAATGGCGCGGTTCACGTCGCGCTCCACCGCGGCCAGTTCCTCGGGCTTCAGAGCCGCGATGTGCGAAAAGTCAAAGCGCAGGCGGTGGCTGTCCACCAGAGAACCGGCCTGCTTGACGTGATTCCCCAGCACCCGGCGCAGGGCCGCGTGCAGCAGATGCGTGCAGGTATGGTTGCGGGCCGTGGCCTGGCGGCTGTCTTCATCCACGGCAAGGCGCGCTTCCTGATCCGCGTGCAGCTCGCCCCGGAATGTTTCAACTTCAAGCACAATGAGCTCCGGCGCGGGCTTGCGGGCCGTCAGCACCCTGGCCTGGCCCGACGCGGAGGAGATCAGGCCAGGATCTCCGGCCTGGCCGCCGCCCTCGCCGTAAAAGGGGGTTTGGGCGGTCACCACGAAACCCTTCTGCCCTTCGCCCAGCATGGTTGCGGGTTGGCCGTGGAGATCCAGGAGCGCACTGATCCGGCTCTCGGCCGTAAGGCTTTCATATCCCACAAAACGGCTTTGCAGGCCAGCGGCAGCCAGGCGCGCCAGAGCTTTGGCCGCTTCGCCGCCCTCGCCCGCGCCCTGCCCCAGCAGCCCGCCTTTTTTCTGATGATCGCGGGCCCGCTGGCGCTGCTCGCGCATATAATCCTCAAAGCCGGACGCGTCGGCAGTGAAGCCGCGCCGGCCCGCCACGTCCGTGACGATATCCAGGGGGAAACCGTAGGTATCATACAGCCTGAAACAGAAATCGCCGGGGATCTGCGTCAGCCCCGCGGCCGCGAGCCGCTGCAACTCCTCGTCCAGCAGATGCAGGCCCTTTTCCAAAGTCAGGGAGAAGCGCTGCTCTTCCTCGAAAACCGCGCGCTCAATGAAGGCCGCGTTGCCCGACAGTTCGGGATAGGCATCCGCCATGACTTCCGTGACCTTGCGGGCCACTTTGTGCAGAAAGGGCTCGTGCACGCCCATGAGCGTGGCAAAGCGCAGGGCCCGCCGGATCAGGCGGCGCAGCACATAGCCCCGGCTCTCGTTGGAGGGCAGCACGCCGTCGGCAATCAGAAAGGCCGCGGCCCGGCTGTGATCGGCAATCACGCGCAAGGCCGTATCCACGTCGTTGGCGTCCGGCGCGCTGAAGCTGTAGGTCACGCCCGCGAGCCCGGCCGCATACTGAATGATTTCCTGAAACAGATCGCAGTCAAAATTGGAGCGTTTGCCCTGACAGACGGCGGCGACGCGCTCCAGCCCCATGCCCGTGTCGATATTGGGCGCGGCCAGCAGCGCGCGGCTGCCGTCGGCCGCCTGGTCGAACTGGGTGAAGACCAGATTCCAGATTTCCAGAAAACGGTCGCAGTCGCACTTGCCGATGCCGCAATCCGGCCCGCAGGCCATGTCCTCGCCCTGATCGATGTAGATTTCCGAGCAGGGGCCGCAGGGGCCGGTATCGCCCATGGTCCAGAAATTGTCCTTTTCGCCCATGCGCACGATGCGCTCCGGCGGGAGCTGCGCAATCTCCCGCCAGAGGGCGGCAGCCTCGTCATCCTCGCGAAAGACCGTGACCCAGAGCTTTTCCCTGGGCAATTGCAGTTCTTCAGTGACAAATTCCCAGGCCCAGGCAATGGCCTCGCGCTTGAAGTACTCGCCAAAGGAAAAATTGCCCAGCATTTCAAAAAAGGTATGGTGGCGCGCGGTGCGGCCCACATTTTCCAGGTCATTGTGCTTGCCGGACACGCGCAGGCATTTCTGGCAGCTTGCCGCCCGGCTGCAGGCGCGTTTTTCCTCTCCCAGAAAGAGCTTTTTGAACTGCACCATGCCCGCGTTGGTAAACAGCAGGCTGGGATCATCGGGCGGGATCAGCGGGCCGGAAGGCACGATTTCGTGCTTGTGGCGGTGAAAAAAGTCCAGGTAGCGGCGGCGGATTTCCGTGGCGGTGAGCATAAGGGGCTCCTTGGCAAAGCTGGGCCCGGCCGGAGCACCGCCCGGGCCCGCGGCCCGCGTCGGCTGCTCCGCCGGAAGGGGATTGTCCCGAAACCCGTCAGGATTTCAGGAAGGAGCATGGGCCGGAAAGCGCGCTTTCCGGCCCGGGCAATTACTCGTACTCCGGCGTGCCCGGCAAGGCCGCGTCAGCGGCAGCCGCGCTTTCTTTCAGATCCTCGGGGGTGGGCACAAATTCCTTGGGGTGCATGCCCAGAAAATCAATGACCCTGGCTTCGATCTGATTGCGCAGATCTTCGTTTTCGTCCAGCAGGGCGCGCACCTTTTCCCGGCCCTGGCCCAGCTTTTCGGCCCCGAAGGCGAACCAGGAGCCGCTCTGCTCGATGATCTTGGCCTCAATGCCCAGATCCAGCAACTCGCCCGAGCGCGAGATGCCCTGGCCGTAGAGAATGTCGAAAACGGCGCTGCGGAACGGCGGAGCCATCTTGTTCTTGACCACTTTGACCTTGGTGCGCGAGCCGAAAGATTCCTCTTTGTCCTTCAGGGTCTGAATGCGGCGGATGTCCAAACGCACCGAGGAATAGAACTTGAGCGCGTTGCCGCCGGTAGTGGTTTCCGGGCTGCCGTAACCCTGCACGCCGATCTTCATGCGGATCTGGTTGATGAAGATCACCGAGGTGCGGGACTTGTGAATGGTGCCGGTCAGGCGACGCATGGCATGGGACATGAGCCGGGCGTGACCGCCGACCTGGGTTTCGCCCATGTCGCCCTCCAGCTCGGCCTGGGGGATCAGGGCGGCCACCGAATCCACAACCACCAGATCCACGGCGCCCGAGCGCACCAGCATGTCCGCGATGTCCAGAGCCTGCTCGCCGTAATCCGGCTGGGAAATGAGCAGCTCGTCGGTATTCACGCCCAGGCGCCTGGCGTAGCCCACGTCCAGGGCGTGCTCGGCGTCCACAAACGCGCAGGTGCCGCCCATTTTCTGACATTCGGCAATAATATGCAGGGTCAGGGTGGTCTTGCCCGAGGACTCGGGCCCGAAAATTTCGGAGATGCGCCCGCGCGGGATGCCGCCCACGCCAAGGGCCAGGTCCAGGCCGATGGAGCCCGTGGGAATCACGGGCACGCTGACATGAGCCTCGTCGGAGAGTTTCATCACCGCGCCCTTGCCGTATTTGCGTTCAATGGTGGACAAGGCGGTGCCCAACGCTTCGGCACGGGCGTCTTCAGGGGTCAGGGCAGGCTTTTTGGCCATGTTCGTGTTGCTCCGGGTAAGAGATATTCAAGCGCACCATACTAGCAAAGGCAGCGGCGCAAGGCAACAAGGCCGCAGCGGGGAGACGTTCGCGCTTTCACTGAAAATGATACTACAACCATCTGAAATTAAAAACGAATTTTAGAAAATCATCTCAAAGGTGAATGTCCCGCCGCGAAGCGGCTTTTGCCGGCTCTCCGGGCTTTTCGCGCGCGCCGGCCTTTTTGCGTGCACTTCCCTGGCGGCCCGCGGGCCGCCCGCCTTTGCAGGCTAACCTGCCAGAGATAAGTATCAAGAGCAGAAAATCAACGTCCTCCGGACCGTCAGAGCGTTTTGCTCATGAAATGCTCTGAAGGGATTTTTGCGGGCGCGTCCGGCGCAAGGGCAGGCTGCCGCCAGGGTCTTGCCCTTTGCCTCTCCCTTCGCGTACAACGCCTGCATGACCGACACCCCTGACGCCATTGTGCTCTTTTCCGGCGGCCTGGACAGCATCCTGGCCGCCAGGCTCCTGCAAAGCCAGGGGCTTGCGGTGCGCTGCCTGCACTGTACCTCGCCCTTTTTCGGCGACGCGGCGGCCGTGGCAAGCTGGCAGGAACGCTACGGCCTGGACATTCGCAGCCTGGATGTGAGCGAGGATTTCGCGGCCCTGCTGCGCCGCAGGCCCGTTTACGGCTTCGGCAAGGTCATGAACCCTTGCGTGGACTGCAAAATTCTGCTCCTGCGGCAGGCCCGCCTGTACATGCAGGCTGTGGGCGGGCGCGTGCTGGCCACGGGCGAGGTGCTCGGGCAGCGCCCCATGTCGCAACGGCGCGATACGTTGCATGTGATCATGCGCGACGCGGGCGTAAGCGATGTGCTGCTGCGCCCGCTCTGCGCGCAGCATTTGCCTCCTGTTCCGGCCGAGGTGGAGGGCCTGGTGGATCGCTCGCGCCTGCTGGGTATTTCCGGGCGGGGACGCAGCGAACAACTGGCCCTGGCCGCGCATTACGGCCTGAAAACAATCCCCACGCCCGGCGGCGGCTGCCGTCTTACGGAAAGGGAAAACGCACGGCGTTACTGGCCCGTGCTCACTCGCCGCGCGCAGCCCGAGGCGGCGGATTTCGCCCTGGCCAATCTGGGTCGGCAGTTCTGGCGTAGCGCGCCCGAGGGCGAGTATTGGCTCAGCGTGGGCCGCAACAGTGCGGACAATCAGCGCCTGGCCGCAGCCGCAAGACCTGGGGACGCGCTGATCACGCTCAAGGATCTGCCCGGCCCTCTGGCCCTGGCCCGCGACGGCGCAACCTGGCCGCCGCCCGTGCTGGAAGAGGCTGCCGCCCTGACGGCTTCCTACGCGCCCAAGGCCGTGGCTCTGGCCGCGCCTGTCATGCTGCGCGCGCGCTGGCGCGACAACGGCCGGGAGTTGGCAGTCATGCCCCGACGCCCTCAAGGCCACGCCGACCTCTGGCGCGAGCCCGCCTGGGAAGAGGTGCGTTCGGAAATTCGGGCCGAAATGCGGGCGGCTCTGCAGGCGCGGGAAACAGGCGCCCGGAGCGCGCCGCGTTGTGTCAAGGCTGATTGCGGCCGCCGGTTGTAACGGGCTGCCCGTGTCAGAACGGCGAGGGGTTCGCCCTTGCGATGATTTTCTTAAAAAATTCATTGTAATTTTACATGGTTGTAAAAGAGATTTCACTCTGAAAGCGCATCCTTCAGAACGGCCAGGATCTTTACAAAGGCAAGGCTTGAAGCTATATGGGACTATTACAGCTCAGAAATAAGGATACAGTCTGAACGGCATGTTTCAACTGCTATCGTACCGGCTGGAGGGCTTATATATGGATCATAACGACCTTGAATTTTTTCGCAAGCTCCTCTCCGGGATGCTGGAGGAAGCCCAACAAAAGGGCGACTCCACGCTGGAGGAGCTTACCGACAGCAATGAGGTCTTCGCCGACCCGGCGGATCGGGCCACGGCCGAGTCCGATCGCGCCTTCACCCTGCGCATCCGCGACCGCGAGCGCCGCCTGATCCGCAAAATTCAGGCCGCCTTGCAGCGCATTGACGATGGCACGTACGGCATCTGCGAGGAGTGCGGCGAAGAAATAAGCATCCCGCGCCTCAAAGCCCGGCCCGTGACGCGTTTGTGCATCAATTGCAAGGCCAAGCAGGAAGAGGACGAACACCTTCGCGGCGATTAGAGCGTTTTGCTCATGAAATTAGCTAAACGCCCTGGCGACAGCGTTCGCTGGCGCCCGCGCCGGCGGTAGCCGTTAGCAAGCTTTGCTTGCTTGCGCCAGCCGTTGGCAAGTCTGCGAGCCTTACGGATGGCGACAGCGGTTTCGTTGAATGTTTTTTTGTGGTAACTCATTGCTGTCTTCATCCGTAGCTTCCTTCGTCGCAACGGCTGAAGCAATGAGTCTGAAAACCACGCTTTTCAGGCGCTTGTCCCGCTTGCGGGGGCTTGTCCCGCTTGCGGGGAAATGATGGCAGCGCCGCTTTTGAAATTGAATAATTTCAAAAGCAAAATGCTCTAGAGCATTTTCTCTTTGAAAATGCTCTGCTGACGCGAAAGCGGCAGCCGCCGCAACGCGGCGTACATTCAGGCGAAAACCGCGTTTTTCGCCTGAATGCCACCTTTGACTTTCATAAAAAGTCAAAGGTAATCTGCTCTAGGACGAGCTCGCCACACGCGCCTTTTGTCATCCGGATCGCATCAGCAGGACGGCGCAGCTCGAATTCGCACTTTTTGCGCTATCCTTGAGCTGCGCCGTTCCGTAAGCTTGCAATTTTCATCCCTCAATGCTCACCCTGCTGTTCAGGCGTTTTTTTTTCATGATCAATGCCGCGGCAACAACAGGTCATGCCGCTGTTGCCGCCCGGCCTCTTGCCCTGTAGTGTCGCCGCATGGACGCCCATCTTTTCCGCCGCTTCTGCGAAGATCTTGTGCCCCGGCTCACCGGCGCGCGCCTGGAAAAACTTCAGGAGCCCGCGCCGGGCCTGCTGACGCTGACCTTTTTCAAGGCGGGCGGCAAACGCCAGCTCTGCCTGCGTTTCGGCCGCAAGGACCCCTTCTGCTTCCTGACCGAAAAACGGATCAGCGCCGGGCACGCGCCCACAGCCCGGATCATGCGCCTGCGCAAATACGCGGCGGAGCGCCGCATAGCGGCCTGCGTGGCGCAATTCTGCGCGCGCCGGCTCTGGCTGCTCCTGGGCGACGCCTCTGGCGGCAGACACGGCGAGGGCGCTGCGCCCGGCACATCTCTTTGGCTGCTTTTGGATCTGCGCGAAGGGCCGTCCTTGCATTTCCTCGAAGCGCAGGAAAGCCCGGCAGAAGATCGCCCCGCCTGGCCCGCGCCGGAAAATCTGGACGAAGCCTGCGCGAACTGGCGGCAATGGCCGGTGCTCACGCCTGCCCTGCGCCGCACGCTGACGCATCTTGAAAAGCTTGAGCAATGGGCCCTGCTGGAAGATCTGCGCGCGGGCGGCGGCGATATTTTTCTTTATGGCGCACCCTTCCACAAGAAAGACGGCGAGAGCGGCCCAGGCCCGGCAGCAATGAGCGTTCGCGCCGTAAGCGCCTGGCCTTTGCCCCCGGCGTTGCGGGAAGGTCTGGCGCCGCTCTGCGCGGAAAGCGGAGAGCCTGAAAATGCGCAGGCCGCAGCCTTCCCGCCGCACATGCCTCCGGGCGCGGTCCAGGGCTGCCGGATTCTGGACTTGCTGGAACGGGCCGGGCAAAGCCTTGTGCTGGAACGTCTGGCGCAGGAAAACGCAGCCGCAGCGGCCCTGCCTCTGGACCGCCGCAGCCGCAAGCTCGCGCGTTTGCTGTGCAAATTGGATGAGGAAGAGAAGCGCCTTGGGGCCATGCTGGCGGCCAGGGCAGACGCGCTGGCCCTGCGGGAAAATCTCTGGCGCTGGCCCGCGGATCTGCGCGCTGCGAGCCTCAATGTTCCGGTGGACGCGGCAAACGCAGGCCCGCAAGAAGCGCCCCGCGAGGCGGGGCAGGCCGCCATGCGGCAAATCCGCCTGGACCCTCGCCGCACGGTACGCGAGGAAATGGAAGCGCTTTTTCATCGCGCCCGGCGAGGGCAGCGGGGCCTGGAACATCTGGCGGCCCGGCGGGCGGCTCTGGAAGAAGAAGCCGCGGCCCTGCGCCGCGCGCGCCGCGAATGCCTGCCGGGAAGCCACGACGCTGCGCTGCCGGGCGCCAGGACGCAAAGCGCGGGCAAAACGCCCGCCCCGACGCCGGGCAGGACTCTGCCCAAAAACGTGCAGCTCTTTGTGAGCGCCGACGGCTTCGCCCTGTTGCGCGGCCGCGACGCAAAGGGCAATCTGGCGGCGCTCAGGCTGGCCGCGCCCCATGACATCTGGCTGCATGCCGAGAACGGACCCGGCGCGCATGTGATCATCCGCCGGGCCCACGGCGGCCAGGACGTGCCCGAGCGCACGCTGGATCAGGCCGGAGCTCTGGCCGCCTGCAAAAGCTGGCAGCGCGACGCGGCCAGGGCGCGCATCCTGTATGCGGAAGCGCGCCATGTGAAGCCCTTGCGCAACGCGCCCGCAGGCACGGTACGGGTGGACAAGGTATTCAGCTCGCGCGAAGTGCCTGTGGATTGCGAGCTGGAGACCTTGCTGCTGCCTGCCCTTTAGAGCGTTTAGAGCGTTTTGCTAATAAAATTAGCTAAACGCTCTGGCGGCCGCGGGAGCGGACGCCCGCGCCGAATGAGCGTCCAGACCGCGTTCTGGACGCGAAATGATGGCAGCGCCGCTTTTGAAATTGAATAATTTCAAAAGCAAAATGCTCTAGCTAATTTTATTAGCAAAACGCTCTAGCAAAACTCTCTCCGCATGCTTCCTCCCAGGGTCAGCGCCGGAGCGTCAGCAGCAGCCCGGCCAGCACCAGAGCAAAGCCGAACAGGCGTCGCCAGCCGAAAGGCGTCACCGCAAGGCCGAACCAGCCGAAATTGTCGATCACGGCAGCCACCACGAGATTGCCGAAAATCATGGCCAGCACTGTGGCCAGCACGCCGATGCGCGGCACGGCGAGGATCGTGCACAAGACCATGATTGCGCCCAGAATGCCGCCGATCCACTGCCAGGGCGGCGTCTCGGCCACGCGCAGCAAATGGCCGCGTCCAAAGCAGAGCACCGCCAGAGCCAGAAAAAGCGTGCCGCCCGCAAAAGACAGCAGACTGCTTTCCAGCACGCCCACAGTACGGCTGAGCGCCGCGTTGATCGGCGACTGCGCGGCGATCATTCCGCCTGCCAGAACCATCAAAAATATATACAGCATGGTCGTATCCCGTATGCGCGGGCGCCAGCTAACGCTGTCGCCAGAGCGTTCAGCTCATTTCATGAGCAAAACGCTCTAGAGCAGATTACCTTTGACTTTTTATGAAAGTCAAAGGTGGCATTCAGGCGAAAAACGCGGTTTTCGCCTGAATGTACGCCGCGTTGCGGCGGCTGCCGCTTTCGCGTCAGCAGAGCATTTTCAAAGTGAAAATGCTCTAAGCCGGCAGACCCTGGGGGAACGGCCCGAACACGCTCTCGTAGCGCTCCCGGAATTGGGCCGGGGTGAAGTTGTGTTCCTGGGTGCCCATTTTTTCCAGGGCAAAGCTGGCGCTCACCGAGCCGAGCCTGGCCGCCTCGGGCATGGACAGACCGCGCGCCAGGCCCAGAAGCAGGCCAGCGCGGTGGGCGTCGCCCGCGCCTGTGGGGTCAACGACCCGCTCGGGCGGCGCCGGGGGGATGCGCAGCTCAGTGCCGTCGGCCCCGCGCACCAGCGCGCCTTCCGCGCCCAGGGTGGTGACCAGCCAGAGCGTGCGGCCCAGCAGTTCATCCTCGGTTTTGCCCGTGGCCTTGCAGATCATGTTCAGCTCGTAATCATTGGTGATGCAGGCCAGCGAGCCTTCCACGGCGGCCAGCAAATCCCGGCCGGAAAGCACGGGCAGTTGCTGGCCCGGATCATAGATGTAGGGCACGCCCTTCTCGCGGTAGAACGCGGGCAGGCGGCGCATGTCCTCCACATTGCCGGGCGAGACGATGGCCAGATCCCGATCCGGGTCAAGGCCGGGAAACTTGTAGTCCGCAGGCAGGCTCATGGCGCCCGGATAAAAACCCGTAATCTGGTTGCTGTTCATATCCGTGGTGATGTAGCAGAGGGCCGTGAACACGTCCGCGTCGCGGCGGATGCCGTCCAGAGGCAGGCCCAGTTTGCTCAGGGCTTCGGCATAGGGCACGAAGTCGCGCCCGGCCGCGGCCACGATGACCGGCTTTTCCCCCAGCAGGGCCAGCGAATAGGCGATATTGCCCGCGCAGCCGCCGCGGCGCTCGTCCATGCCGTCCACCATGAAACTGACGTTGAGCATGTGCAGCTTGTCCATCAGGATATGATCCTGAAAATTGCCGGGAAAGGTCATGATGCGGTCAAAAGCCAGGGAGCCTGAAATATAGATGGCCATGGATTCCTCGCTGTAGATTCGCGCGGCGCGCTATTCCGCGGGCGGCAGGCTGTTTTCCTCAATCCAGCGCAAAAAGGGCTGGTGCCCGGCCTCCAGGGGCAGGGCCGCAATACAGGGCACTTCATAGCTGTGCGCGCGCCGCACGGCCGCGCAGAACTCCGGAAAGGCCGCGCGGCTGACCTGGGCCAGCAAAAGCCATTCCCCGGCCTCGCATACCTTGCCCTGCCAGCGGTAGACGGAGATGACCCCGGGCAGCAGATTCACGCCCGCGGCCAGGCGGCTTTCCACCAGCAGGCGGGCCAGGGCGCGGGCCTCGGCCTCATGCGGCACAGTCACATACGCCAGAAAAGACATGCGCTCTCCTCCGCGGCGCAACACGCCGCGGCAAGGCCATGGTACACGGGCTTGCCGAAAAAACAAAGGGGGGGCAGGAGGCCTCTTGCCCAGGCAAAGGCGCAAGCACTCCAAACTGATGCGCAACCTTGACCGGGTGCGCTCCATGCTTTCGCCGGATATGGCTGGCCGGTTGCTGCTGCGGGAAGGCGCGCCTGGCCGTGACGGCAAAAGCATACGCGCCTGCCGCCTGCCGTGGATGGCCCCGGCCATCCTGTTTATTGTATGAAGAAAACCGCTCCGTCCCATGTGATTCGGGCGCGGCGCGGTTTGCGACACGAGGGATATCGTCCGTCAAGGGGATGTTGCTCTGCTCGTTCCCACCGGTCAAGCGGCAAAAACGGCTTACAGCCGGAACAGGCCGGGCTCCTCACGGATCAGTCCGGACGCAATCAGCCTGCTGTCAGGCTTGTAGGTGCCGTCGGCCACCTGAATGCGCAGGGCTTCGACCTTGTCGGCCCGCACGTCCGGCGCATTCTGGGCTGCGCGGCGGGCCTCCGTGAGCAAAAGCGCGTCCTGCGAGACACTGACCGTATCGCCCCTGGCGGCGTCGGCGGCATTTTCCGTCGCAGGGCGCGAGCGGGCCTGGCCGGTTTTTTCCGTGCCCGCGGCATACGGGTCAAGCAGCGGACTGCTGTTGCATTTGATTTCCATACGATTTTCTCCGCAATATATGCCATGCATCCGCAGGCCCGGACCTTGCGCTTTTTCCGCAGTGCCGCTTTCGGGCTGTGCGCCGTCACGGCCGCTTCCCGCCGGCTCAGTCCCTGACGGGTTCATCCAGCATGCTCTGGTCGACCTTCTGGCGCGTAATCCGCCAAAGGGCGTGGCGCGTGCGGCGTTGCTCCTCTTCCGACAAAGGGCGCGGGCCTTCGGGACCTTTGCCCACAATGCAGAGTTTCCCGCCCGGCGGGTAGGCAAACTGCACGTCCTGACCTACGGTTTTGCCCAGCTCCCGGCGGATTTCCTCCACCACGGGGTTGTCGCTGCCGGTAAAAATCAGGGTGTCAAAGAGCTCCTGCGCCACCTTTTCCACATAGACGCGGCGCTTGATCGCCGGATCCGGCTCTCGGGGGTCTCTGCCCTCCGCCAGACGCCGCTGTACCCGGAAGCGGGCCAGGCGACGCGCCGCCAGCAACTGCTGCTCGTAACAGCGCAGCATCATGCGTTTTTGTGAGGTGCTGGCGTCGGCCATGGCTTTTCCCGTCCCTGTTGGTATTTTCGTCCCTCAACGTAAAAACTTTAGACTTTTTTTTGTTTTTTTTACCAACTGACACGAGAGGCTGACCCTGGAGCAGATTACCTTTGACTTTTTATGAAAGTCAAAGGTGGCATTCAGGCGAAAAACGCGGTTTTCGCCTGAATGTACGCCGCGTTGCGGCGGCTGCCGCTTTCGCGTCAGCAGAGCATTTTCAAAGAGAAAATGCTCTAAACGCTCTAGAGTCCCACTTCCTCAGCAATCTGCAGGCAGAGATCGCCCTTGTTCAAGGTATAGAGATGAATGCCCGGAGCGCCGCAGTCCAGCAGGCGGCAGATCTGACGCACGGCGAAATCCAGCCCCGCGTCGCGCACAGCAGCGGCCCCGCCCTTGCGGTTTGCCTCCTCCAGATCCAGATAGAGCCTGCCGGGAATATTGGCCCCGCAGAGTGAAAGCACGCGGCGCAGCGAGTCAAAACTCTGAATAGGCAAAATGCCCGGCAGCACCGGCACATCCAGGCCGTGCGCGTGCAGATTTTCCACCAGGGCTTCATATTCGCGCACGTCAAAGAAAAGCTGGGTCACGGCGAAATCGGCCCCGGCGCGCACTTTTTCAGCGGTATACTCACGATCCGCGGAAAATGACGGGGATTCGGGATGTGGCGCGGGGTAGGCGGCCACGCCGATGCCCATATCCGGCTCCCGCTCGCGCGCAAAGGCCACCAGATCCGCGGCATGGCGGAAATGCCCGGCCTTCCAGTCCCAGGTCGCGCCCACAGGCGGATCGCCGCGCAGCGCCAGCACGTTGTCGACGCCCGCGGCGCGCAGATCCCGCAAAAATCCGGCAATGCCTTCGGGCTCGGCCCCCACGCAGGTCAAGTGGGCCATAGCCGTGAAACCGCGCCGGGCAAGCTCCGCCGTAACGGCCAGGGTATTCTGTTGACGCGCCCCGCCCGCGCCGTAGGTCACGGACACAAAAAGCGGCTCCAGCGCGCGCAGTTGCTCCACCGTCCTGTAAAAGCCCGGCAACTGCGCCGCATCGGAAGGGGGAAAAAATTCCAAAGAAAAAAAAGGCGCTTTGGCCGCCTGGATCTGCTTGCCTATATGCATGGTTCCCCCTTGCAGGATGCAACGCTTGTATGACCGCCTGCCCGCATTGTACGGCACTGATTTGCCTGCACACCTTGCCGGGCGCTCAAGCCGTTTCCGGCGTGAAGCGCCCTGCTGCAAGGCCACCCCGCACGCGCCTTGGACCGGCCGTCGTCCGCTGTGGCCATAAGCTCGCTGCAACGAGCCGCAGGCGCGCAAAACCCCGTCTGCTGCGAGAGTTCCAATATATCAAGATAACCTGATATGTCAAGCTGCTTTGTGCCGGAGTTCTTGCCAAACGCCAGTCCTGGTCGTAAGTGAAGGACATGCAAGCGCGTCGCATACCATCCTCAAGGTACGGGGATGCCAGCCTTTCCGCCGTAAAACTGCCGAGCCCCGCGCAAGGCCGCGTGGTCTTGCGCCGATTCGCCGCCGCATGCCGGGACGCTGCCCTGCTCCTGTTGTGCTGCTTCTTTACGGTTGCGGCGGCCGAGCCTCAACCTTCGCCGCAGACCGCCGCTTTGCCTGCCGGGAATCCCGGCGCGGTCCCGGCGGACGCATCCCCCGGGCAGGCACAAAGCCTTCCCGTGCAGGAGCACGCGCCGCCCCCGGCAAAGCCCGCTTTCAAGGCCATGTCGGACGCGGCTCAGGAGCCGGGCCAGAAAGGCATTGACCCCAAAGGGCGAGCCGCCTGGACCGAGCTTGAGCCGGGCCTGAGCTTCGGGGAATTCCAGCTTAATGAAAACGAGACCCGCCTGAGCGCCCTGCGCATTGATCCGGTCCGCTTTGACTTCCTGCTCTGCGCCGCGTCCCGGGACGGTCGCCCGGCCCGCGCCCTGCATGACTGGGGCGAGCAGTACGATCTCACAGCGGCCATCAACGCCAGCATGTATCTGCCTGACGGCAGCACCAGCACAGGCTATATGCGCCACGGGGAGCACGTCAACAACAAGCGTCTGGCGCGGCGCTTCGGGGCCTTTTTCGTGGCCGGTCCCGATGACGCGCGCCTGCCTGCCGCCGCCATTCTGGATCGGGACGATCCCCTCTGGCGGCAACGTATCGATCAGTACAGCCTGGTGATCCAGAACTACCGGATGATCAATGCCGAGCGCCGCATCCTGTGGTCGCCCGGCGGCCCGCTCTATTCCATTTCGGCCGTGGCCCAGGACGGCGACGGCCAGATCCTTTTTCTGCACTGCCGGGAGCCGGTGGAAGCCTACACTTTTGCCCAGCAGTTGCTGCATCTGCCGCTCAACGTGCGCACCGTCATGTATGTGGAAGGCGGAGCCCAGGCCGGGCTGCTGGTGCGCTCCGCCTCGCTCAGGCGCGAATTGGCCGGACGCAGCGCCGCGGATTTTCTGGTCACGGGCAATATCAAGGCCCTGCTGCCCAATGTCCTGGGCGTGCGCCGCAAACAGCGGCCGCACGCAACGGCCATTGCCGCCGAACCGCCCGCCGCGCAACGAGATGCCCCTGAAAAACGCAGTGGAGAGCCCCTTGGGCTGAACGCGCCGCCCATGAGCCCCGCGGCTCCGGCTCTGCCGTCTCCGGCAGACCAGCCCTAGAGCATTTTGCTCATGAAAGCAGCTAAACGCTCCAGACATAAAAAAGGCTTTACAAAGCAAGGAATTTTTTACACACTGAGAGTCGATTCCGAAAAGGGCGAAAAAGTTCCCGCGCCTGCCGGGAGCCGCTTTTCGGAAAAACACGCTCAGCGGGCATGTGCCCGCCCACATAGCTTAAAATATTTGCCCCCCCAACGGGCCGGGACAAGTGAGGAAGACCATGCCTAAACATCTTGAAATTTATAAATGCACCCATTGCGGCAATATTGTGGAAGTCCTGCATGGCGGCGGCGCAGAGATGTCCTGCTGTGGCGAACCCATGAAACTTATGAAGGAAGGCTCCACCGACGGCGCGCTGGAAAAGCATGTGCCGGTGATTGAGCGGGTGGACGGCGGCTACAGGGTCAAAATCGGCAGCGCCCCGCATCCCATGGAAGAAAAACACTACATTGAATGGATCGAGCTTCTGGCCGACGATCGCAGCTATACCAGGTTCCTGCGCCCCGGCGAGGAGCCTGAGGCCTTCTTCAAACTTGACGCCGACAAGGTGACAGCCCGCGAATACTGTAACCTGCACGGCTTGTGGAAGGCCGAAAACTAGCGCCTGCGCTGTGGAGGGCCCCGGGCGCGGCATGCGCGCCGGCGGCCTGCGGCGTATATTCGCCTGAAAAGAATGAGGCGCGGGCCTTCCGCGCCATGCCCCAAGGAGAACCCCATGGAAAAGTATGTCTGCAGTGTCTGTGGTTATGAATATGATCCGGCTGAACATGACAATGTGCCTTTCGATCAATTGCCCGACGACTGGGTCTGCCCTGTCTGCGGCGTGAGCAAGGATCAATTCAGTCCGGCCTAGGGGCTGACCCTAGAGCATATTGCTTTTGAAACGCTCGCTCCGGCGCTTAACGGCGAAAGTAAATTTTGCCTGCGCCTTTGCGGCGGGCAGGGCTTCGCCCTGCCAGAGCGTTTAGCTAATTTCATTAGCAAAACGCTCTAAATTGAGGGGTTTTGTTCTTTCAGCACGAAAAACAAGCTTTTTGCGAAAGGAGTGTACTCCAGCCTCAGCCGTTGGCGGCACAGCCGCCTGACGGCTGATGGCAGCAGAGCTGTGGGACTCGCTTCAGCCGGTGCGACAAAGGCTTGCCCCGGCTGAAAGAGCGGGGAAGCTACGGATAACGACAGCGATTTCTTTGACAAAGCTCTGTGCAGGCCCATTGTTGTCTTTATCCGTAAAGCTCGCCAAGCCCGGCTACGGCGAAAGCAAGAAGCAATTGAGAGGCAACCCCTGATTTTCCGACCTTTTTTCCTTCCCCGCCCTGCCGGTATTCCGGGAAGGCGGGGCTTTTTGTGAAAAAGCGCAGCGACGCGCCACCTGTGCCTTTGAGCGCAATGTAACTTTCGAGCGGATGAACGTTACAGTTGAGGCATACCTTCTCGACAGTAATCTGTTTCAGGGAGACTGTACATGCAACCTGTTGAAATCAAAAAAAATATCTACTGGGTTGGTTTCGTTGACTATGATCACCGCGATTTCCACGGCTACTCCCGCTCGCCGGACGGGAGCACATACAACGCCTATCTGATCAAGGATCAAAAAAATGTCCTCGTGGATACCGTGGCTCCCGGCTGCGCGGGCACGCTGCTCTGCCGTCTGGCCAAGACCCTTGAGCCTGAAAAAGTGGATTACATTGTGTGCAACCACCTGGAGCGGGATCACTCCGGTGCGCTGGCTGAGGTTGTGGAACGCGTCAAGCCCGAAAAAATCTTCGTTTCTCAGACGGGCCTCAAGTCCTTCGCCGGATATTTCGCAGGCAAAAACTGGCCCGTGCAGGCCGTAAAAAACGGTGAAACCCTGAATATCGGCAGCCGCAACATCGTCTTCCAGGAAACCCGCATGCTGCACTGGCCCGACAGCATGGTAAGCTACATTCCGGAAGACAAGCTCCTGATCAGCAACGATATTTTCGGGCAGAACATTGCAAGCAGCGCCCGCTTTGCCGACGACTTCGGCGATGACGCCGAATTTGAGAAGCGCATCAAAGAATACTACTACAACATTGTTCTGCCGTATTCGCCCATGGTGCTGAAAGCCCTGCCCCTCCTGGAAAAGCTCGACATCGACATGATTGCCCCGGATCACGGCCTGATCCACAGAGGCGCCAAGGCCGTGCGCTTCATTGTGGACTTCTATCGCCGCATGGCCGAACAGAAACCGCAGCAGCGCGCCCTGATATTTTACGATACCATGTGGCAGTCCACGGAAAGCATGGCCTATGCAGCCTGTAGCGGCCTGGAGGAAAACGGCGTGCCCACGCGGCTCATGTCCGTAAAACACAACCACCACAGCGCCGTGATGACCGAGCTCGCGGATTGCGGCGCTGTGCTGGCCGGCTCCCCCACCCACAACAACGGCGTGCTGCCCCTGGTGACCGCCCAGTTGGCGTATATGAAAGGCTTGCGCCCGCAAAACCGCGTGGGCGGCGCTTTTGGCTCGTATGGCTGGTCGGGCGAGGCCCCCAAATATCTTCAGGAGCAGTTGGCCTCCATGGGTATGACAATGCCCGCGGAGCCCGTGAAATGCGCCTGGCAGCCGGATCGTGACGTGCTCAAGGCCTGCCATGAGCTCGGCAGAACCGTGGCCGAAACCCTGAAGCGGAAATGTCAGGGATAAACAGGCGCAAGCCTTTCATGCAAAAGCGCGCTTTGCTTCGGCAAAGCGCGCTTTTTTACGCTTTCGACGGATGGGGTGCCGCATATCCGGCCTGAAAACGCCTCAGCCTTCTCCGGCGTCAGACGGATGCCCTGGAGCCGTTGGCCCCAAGGAATACGGCGCCGGTCAGCCACAGAGCGGTTGTCAGGGCGCACAACGCCAGGGGACGCCAAATATAGTGCAAATGCATAGAGCATTTTCAAAGAGAACACGCTCTACCCGCCTTGCCCGGTATTCGTGAAGCGCAAAGCCGGGGCTCCCACGCCGCGCCGGGCCGCCGCCGCCCGGACGGCATCGGCCTCGGGCCGCGCATAGCGCGCGCCTTCCAGAATATAGGCTTTGGCCGCCAGACGTTCGCCGCAGCAGTCCAGGGTTGTCGCCTCGCGCGGCAATATCAGCCGTTCCAGCAGTTGCCGCCGCAGCCCCAGGCTATGGGTATGGCGCAGCATGGCCTGCGCGGCGGCCGCCTCGGCCTCGGGCGGGCAGAGCACGCGCAGCAGGCCTGCGGGGCGGTTTTTTTTGCCGATGCCCGGCAGCCAGAGCACATCCAGCACATGGGGCAGATCGGCCAGGGCCGTGAGGGCCATGCCCAGTTCCTCGCCGCTGAGGTGATCCAGATGGGTCTCCAGTTGCAGCACCTGTTCCCGACCGCCTTGCGCAGCCGACGCGGTTTCGGGCACGGGTTCGCTCAGCCAGACTCTGAGGCCCGCCGGGGCCGGGCGCGAGCCGTAGCCGGTGCCCAGCCCGGCCAGCACGCCTCGGGGGCCATCCTCGAACGCGTCGGCCAGCGCATGCACAAGCGCGGCGCCCGTGGGCGTGATCAACTCCTCGCAGACGCCGCCGGGGCGCACGGGCTTGCCTCGCATCAGCCATGCCGTGGCAGGGGCGGGCAGCGGAATCAGGCCGTGAGCGCACTGCACCGTGCCTGAAAACCAGGGCAGCGGCGAAACTGCGATCCGCTTCACGCCCAACTGCTCCAGGCCCCAGCAGACTCCTAAAATATCCACGAGCGTGTCAATGGCCCCCACTTCATGAAAATGGACCTGCTCCGGCGGCACTTGATGCGCCTCGGCTTCGGCCAGGGTCAGGGCTTCCAGCGTTTTCAGGGCCCGACCGCGAACAGCGGCGCTGACCTCCACAGCCGCGAAGACCGCCGCAATATCCGCGGGATGGCGCAGCGGCTGATTGCTGTCCCAGCTCACGTCCGCCCGCCGCCCGGGGCCTGCGGCGCGGGTTTCCGGGCGCGTTTCCAGGCAACAGTCTATGCCCGCGCGGGCCAGAGCCGCGATCAGCGGGGCAAAGTCCACGCCCAGATGGCTCAGTGCGGCCAGGGTCATGTCCCCGCTGATGCCGTGCGCGCAATCAAGATATGCATCCATAATGTCGCTCCTGAAAAAAGCAGGTCCGAGAATTATGCGTCCGCCCGGGCAACTGCCGGAGAAAACGGCGCGGCAGGCGGCAGAGCAGCCGCGCCCGGCCCCGGTCGCCCGCGCGCCGGGCTTGTGCAGCATCCGCCCCTTGGTATATAGAAAAAGCCAAGCGCCGCGCAGGCCCATGCCGCTGCCGGCCTGAAAGCAGCGCGGCAAGCGCGAATGATCTCAACCGTCCACTGCCGGAGGAAGCATGCTTATACGGAATTGGATGACCGCCGACGTGATCGCCGTCACTCCCGAAACATCACTGCTCAAACTCAGCAAGCTCATGCGTGACAACAATATCCGCCGCGTGCCGGTGGTGGACGAAAAAGGCTGCCTTACGGGCATCATCTCCGACCGGGACGTGCGGGACGCCTCGCCTTCCAAGGCCACCACGCTGGACATGTACGAGATGCATTACCTGCTGGCCGAACTCAAGGCCAAAGACATTATGACTCCCCGGCCTTTCACAGTCAAACCCACGGATACCGTGGAAAAAGCCGCCATGCTCATGTTGGACAACAAGTTCGGCGGCCTGCCGGTGGTGGAAGAAAACGGGCATCTGGCAGGCATCATTTCGGATCAGGACGTGTTCAAGGCTCTGGTGACCATTACCGGCGTGCGCGAGGGCGGCATCCAGATCGGCATTGAGATCGCCAACCGGCCTGGAGCCATGAAGCCCATTTTCGATCTGCTGCGCGCGCACGGAGCCCGGATTCTTTCCGTGCTCTCGGCCAACAATCAGGAGGGCGACCGCCAGGTCTTTCTCCGTATCCGCGACATGGAAAGCCGCGAGGCCGAAGAGGCGGTGATCGCCGCGGTCAGGCAGCATGCCCGCCTGCTCTACTGGGCGCGCAACGAAGTGCACCTGGCGTGAGCCGCCGGATGTGCGGGCGCGTGTGACGTTGTTTTAGCATCCTGTTGGAAAGAAACGCTTCTTTTCCCCACCACTGCGCCAGGCTCAACGAAAAAAGCCGTGCAGGGCTTGCCATTGAAATTTTTTTATGACATAACTTTTCCTGCATCGTGATTGGGCTCACAATCACGGCCCACATTTGAGGAATTCGGTCGGGATCGTCAATTCCGGCTGGCATAGCGCCGAGGCATATCGTCCCGGCGAAAATGAGCAATATCTGTCCAAGGAGGACACGCATGGCTGAGATCACCTATAAAGGCAAAAGCTTTGAAGTTGATGAAGATGGTTTCCTGCTGCGTTTTGACGACTGGTGCCCCGAATGGATGGAATATGTGAAGGAATCCGAAGGCATTTCCGATATCACCCCTGATCACCAGAAGATCCTTGATTTCCTGCAGGATTATTACAAAAAGAACGGCATTGCGCCCATGGTGCGCATTCTCTCCAAAAATACGGGCTACAAGCTGAAAGAAGTGTACGAGCTTTTCCCCTCCGGCCCCGGCAAAGGCGCCTGCAAAATGGCCGGTCTGCCCAAGCCCACCGGCTGCGTGTAGTCCGGAGCGCAAATTTTCAGAAAAAAGCGGAAGGTTGCCCCTTCCGCTTTTTTTTGCCCGCTATGCTCCTGCCCGGGCGCGGACGCAGATGTTTGCAATCAGGGAAGCGGCTGCGAGGAAATGCAAAGGCAGCCCCCAGGGTCAACCGATGCAAACCCCGCAAAGCCGGCGCCCCGGCAGCGAGTCCGGCTGTACTTTTCCGACCGCATCACGGCGGCGATTGCGCCATGATCTCTTTACGCCGGAACAAAAAAACGGTACTGCCCTGCCATGAAGATCAGATTTTCCTGGAAAAAACTCACCCTCTGGCTGGTGGGCATCTTTTTGTTTTGCGGGCTTGTGGGCGGCGGCACGGCGGCCCTGCTTTTTTACTGGGCCTCGCGCGATCTGCCCGCCATCACCCGCATTGCCGACTACAATCCGCCGCAGGCCACCACGGTCCTGGCGCGCGACGGCTCCGTGCTGGGCCTTTTCTACCATGAAAAGCGCTTTGTCATTGGCCTCAAGGACATGTCGCGCTTTCTGCCCCTGTCTTTCCTCGCCGCCGAGGACGACTCCTTTTACCGGCACATGGGCGTGAACCCGGTGGCCATCGCGCGCGCGGCGCTGATCAACTTCCGCACCGGCACCAAGGGCCAGGGCGGCAGCACCATCACCCAGCAGCTCATCAAGCAGCTTCTGCTCACCTCGGAGCGCAGCTTCACGCGCAAGATGAAGGAGGCCATTCTGGCCTATCGCCTGGAAAAAAATCTTTCCAAGGACGAGATCCTGACCATTTACCTCAACCAGATTTATCTGGGCGAGCACGCCTACGGCGTGGAGGCCGCGGCGCGCACCTATTTTGGCAAGCACGCCTCGGACATCACCCTGGCTGAAAGCGCGGTTATTGCCGGGCTGCCCAAGGCCCCCAGCAAATTTAATCCCTTCCGCCATCCCGAGGCCGCCAAAAACCGCCAGATGTATGTGCTGGGCCGCCTGCGCGACCTGAAATGGATCACCCCCGAGGAATATGCGCAGGCCGCTGCCGAACCCCTGGTCTACTGGAGCATGCCCGAAGGCCAGGGCGGGGCCGCGCTCTGGTATCTGGAAGAGGCCCGCCGCCTGCTCATCGAATTTTTCACCGAGCACAATCTCAAGGCCCTGGGCGTGGAGACGCGCAAATACGGCGAGGATTATGTGTACGAGGCGGGCCTGACCGTGCGCACGGCCATGGCGCCCGCCCATCAGCAAGCCGCAGGCCGCGCCCTGCGCCGGGGTCTGGAAGAACTGGACAAGCGGCAGGGCTGGCGCGGCGCTTTGCAACATCTGGATGCCGAGCAGCAGCGCGCTTTTCTGGCCGCCTCCGCTTTTGCCCCCCTGGATCTTGCCGGCAAGGCCTGGGTCAAGGCCCTGGTCACCGCCGTGGACGCCAAAGAGGCCCGCGTGGCCCTGGGCCAGGGCTATACCGGCCTGATTCCCGTGGCCAACATGTCCTGGGCGCGCAAGCCCAATCCCAAGGTGGCGGGCATTTACGCTCCGGCGGTCAAAGACGCCAGACTGGTGCTCAGGCCCGGCGATGTGATCTGGGTTTCGGCCGCCGAGCTGAAAATGAGGGAAACCGGCCCCAAAGGCCGCAAAGAGCAGAAAAGCGTGCCCTTTGATCCGGCCGCGGTTCGGAAAGAAACGCCCATTCCCCTGCTCTTGCAGCAGGAGCCCGCCGTGCAGGGCGCTCTTGCCTCGCTTGAGCCCCAGAGCGGCGACGTGGTGGCCCTGATCGGCGGCTACCGGTTCGGCGAAAGCCATTTCAACCGCGCCACGCAGGCCCGCCGCCAGCCCGGCTCCAGCTTCAAGCCCGTGGTGTACTCGACGGCGCTGGATTTCGGCTTCACGCCGTCCTCCATTGTGCTGGACGCGCCTTTTGTCTATGTGAACCCCTATACCAATGAAGTCTGGCGGCCTTCCAACTACGAGCACAACTATAAGGGCGAGATGCCTTTGCATCAGGCCCTGGCGCTCTCGCGCAACACCAGCACCGTGCGCGTGGCGCAGCAGGTGGGGATCGCCAACGTAATCCAGCGGGCCAAGGCCCTGGGCCTGGAGCCCGCCTTCCCGCAGGAGCTTTCCGTCAGTCTGGGCGCGGTGGCCGTTTCCCCGCTTAATCTGACGCAGGCCTATGCGGCTTTCGCCAATCAGGGCCTGGGCGTGCGCCCCCGGATCATTACCGCCATCAACGACGCCCAGGGCCGCGAGCTCTATCGTCAGGACGTGGAGCACTGGCAGGCCGTCACGCCCCAGAACGCCTACATCATGGACGTGCTGCTCAAAAACGTGGTCAATGCGGGCACCGGGGTCCGCGGCAAGGTGGAAGGCCGCTTCATAGCGGGCAAAACCGGCACCACCAACGAGGAGCACGACGCCTGGTTTGTGGGTTTCTCGCCCTATCTGGTCACCGGCGTCTATGTGGGCTACGATCAGTTGCGGTCTCTGGGCCGTCTGGAACAGGGCGGGCGCACCGCCGCGCCCATTTTCCGCTATTATCGCAGCGTGGTGGAAGAGATGTACGAAGCGCAGGACTTCGTCATGCCTGACGGCATCGTCATGTCCGGCGGCTTTGCATACCGGGCCGACATGCCCCTGGAGGGGGTCTCGGCCACCGCGCCCGACGCCGGGGACGGCACTGTGGTGGATACCTCCGAGGGCGGCGAGGATCTCATGCGCCAGATGTTCTGATCCGCCGCTGTGGACGCTCATTTTCGGAGGATGCGCATACCGCTCTTTTCCTGCCGCCGGGTTTGCGCCGCGCTTTTGTTTTGCGCCCGCGCTCTGGCCGCTTTTTTTCCCTGGCAGCGCCTCCTGCCCGCCTACCCGGAAAAAACCGGGGAGTCGGCGCTGCGCGTCGGTCTGGAAGACCAGTATCCGCTCTCCGCCTGTGGCTTTTAGAGCGTTTTGCTCATGAAATTAGCTAAACGCTCTGGCGACAGCGGTAGCTGGCGCCCGCGCCGAATAAGCGTCCATACCGCGTTCTGGACGCGCAATGATGGCAGCGTCGCTTTTGAAATTAGATAATTTCAAAGGCAAAATGATCTAGAAGCCCTCAAAATTCGTCAGAAACAGGAACGGGAAAGCAAGCTCTCCCGTCTGGCCAAACATGGCCTGCCGATCCTGAATATCGCCCGGCACTGCATCAAAATTCAACAGCAACAGGAATTGCGGGATATGCGCCGCCGTCTGCGAACAACGCGCAAAAAGGCGGCAGGCCGCGGTTTGAAACCTAGCTGCGTACTCGCGAATGGATGCTCAGGCGGAACGATGGAGGCACAGAAAAAGTCTGGAAGGAAACAGATACAGCCCCGCCCCGCTACAGGAGGAACCCATGCTCGGAAGCAAACAGGAACTCCGACAGTTCCAGCGTTACGCCATTGCCGTAAATGCAGATCGTTTCCGCGTGACCTGCATCAAGATGGAGCAGGACGGCGAGAAAAAGACCTTCATTCTGGATAAAAAAGATGGGGCCAGCAAGAATTTTCTCCCAACGAGCTGGCGGCAAGAATGCCTGAGATGCTTCGGCTTCAGGAACGCGGAGAAAACATCTATTACACGCCCCTTTCCGAAGGGAAACATCATATCCTCATCGACGATATGACACGGGAAAATATGGACAGGCGGAAACAGGACGGCTTCCGACCTGCCGTGATACTGAAAAGCTCGCCGGGTAACTTTCAGGCATTGCTGACCATCCCCAAACTGGGAACGGAATTTGATCGGGACGTGGGAAATCGAATTACCGAACGTCTGAACCGCGAGTACGGAGACAAGAAGCTGTGCGGGTGCATTCATCCCCACCGCGCACTAGGATTTGAAAACCGCAAGCCCAAACATCGAAAAGAGGACGGCACATATCCGCAGGTGAAACTGCTGGTTACGGAACGCCGTCAATGTGCCAAGGCACTGGAGCTGTCCCGGCAAATCGACCGGGAGGATGCCGAAGCTGCCCGCAAACGAACGTTGGTACGTCAGGCTCCATCGTCAAGCCTGCGCCCCGGTGATCCTGCATCGGCCTATTACGCGCATCTGGAGAATATCCGCAGACATCTGGTCATTGAGGATCATTCCCGTGCGGACACCATGATTGCCCTGCGAATGAGGGCCAACGGCCACAGCCGGGAAGCTGTTGCCGAAACTATCCGCACCTATGCCCCGACCATCCGCGAGAGCGCAAAAGGCAGGGACTGGCAACGCTACGCCGAGCGAATAGCCGATTACGCTTTCGGCATGGCCGGAGATCGGGACATGATGCGCAATCAGCGATACTGGCCTCTATGGCGCAAGATCGAAGGGCTGGATAAAATAGATTAATCAATATTCATAATACGATAATTTCAATAGAGCGCCCCCATAACATACGTCTACCTGTCCGACTTGTGCACAAGGCTTGCCCCCAAAAAAAAGGGGGGATATACATAACAAGCAGTTGGCAATAAAGAAACAATATACTTCTGAAGGAGTCTGTATGATTTCTGTAATCTATGAAAAAGTTTGTGCATTTTTCAAGGATCACAGCTTTCAAAAATTCTACAACATATCATGCGGAATAGGAACTCTTATTGTAGCAATTTCAGGATTTTATTTATCTACGCAATTTAATATTACAAAAGATAAAGAGATAGAAATTATGCAGACAATTATTCAGGATAAAAGAAATATATTTGAGGAAACGTCAAATTTATTAAATACAAGATTGTTTGATTTTAATAGATTGCTATGGGTTATTGATGATATTAAAACAAATAAAGACATAACAGAAGAAATTAAATCAAAAATAAATGATAAAGAGAAGATTTATTATGACTCAATCAGGCAATTTAATATAGATATGCATAAAATATCAAATCAACTTCAATATATTTTTGACAAAGAAATTGCAGAATTGTTTTCTATACAAAATGACAGCAATGTATCACCAAAAGGAATATTCGGAAAATTTATAAAATTACATAATGATACATTATATATAATAAATTGTATTTCAAATAAAAAAGATATCCCATACAGAGAAAAAATTGATGCTCTTGATAAACAAAAATATGATATATCAAATCATGTATTTTTAATATTAGACATAATGGCTAAAAAAACTTTTGAAAAGTCAAACATGATCAAAAATTTAATTGATGAGGAATAGAAATATCTGGCATGCTATTTGCGTAACCTTCTGTTATAAGCTGTCAAATCGAGTTTTATATGTCCATCTCACGTGGGGCATCTTTCCATTGCAGTCCGTGCTTGATCCCGCTGACGACACGCGTGTCGTCCACTCTGGGAACTCCGTGAGAAAGAGGGAAGTAGGGTTTGATGCGCGCCATCTGCTCGGGGGAAAGATAAAATAGTGTACTCATAAGTTACCTCGTGCGCTATGAATACACTGACACAATAGCGTTGTCAATTAACGAGTCCTAAACCTAATTCCCATTAGCAACACGCTCTAATCCAACAACCTTTTCTGTTGGGCAAGGCGGGTTCCGCACAGCGTATCACGACTTTTTCAGCCGACTCCTTATTTGAATATGAGGCTATGACCAAGGCAATCCACATACGTTCAACTGGAGAGCACAGGCACAACAAATTTTTGCTTGACATGATTTGGCGAGGTGAATTTTTATTGATCCTTTGTACTGTCGATAGGCGCGTGGGTCATGGCGGGAGCGCCGCGCAGCACCTGGGGGGCTGTGTCTCCCCCCCCCGGATACTCCGTGCACACAAGATAGCAGCTGAGACCTTCCCCCGCATCGTGAGGAAAGACTTGTACCAGCACGGTTCCGTCTCCGGTTCACCTGTCGTCGAGGTACACGATGCGAACTCGGCAATACGTCGCTCAATACCCGCCAGCGCCGTCAATACCTCCACGGCTCCGCCGCCCGCTTGCAGGTGTTGGCCCATTTCGCAAGCTAGTTAATATTCGCGCCGATGCGTGCCAGCTCCCTCAGCCGCCGTTTTTCTTCCGGCGTTCTCCGCAGGCGGATGCCAAGGCAGGTCTGGCGGATGTACTCCGACATGCTCATGCCGTGCACTCCCGCATTGAAGCGGAGGATGTCGCGCTCCTCCGGGTACACGCGCACGAGGACGGCGGCGTTGCGCACGGACTTGACGCGCCTCACCGCTTTCCCTGCCTTTTGCCTTTCCGGGGTTCAAAGGGGCAGCGCCCCTTGCCAGCCGTGAGGCTATACGCGTAGCGTATAGACGAAACGTAGGCCCTCGGAGACAATGCCGGACGAATGAACAGGCATCCGTGCGAAAACAGAGACGCATGATGCGGGCATCGGGAATGTGGCGAGTGCGCATCAAACGTGAAGCGGAGTTGTATCCGGTGTGCTGCTGATAAGCATGACGACGACACGGGATAACCATCCGATTTACAGGAAGACGGTATGCGGCGAAAGTCTGGGCATCATGCGGCAGCCGTCCAATCTGTATTTGGCTCACAGAATGGTCGCCATGGTGAGCGTGACAGCGGGGGCATCCGAATGCCAGGCTGGCGGTGATAGTGCCTGTATGGGGAGAACGCTACGGAGTATGAGTCGGGACGGGATTGTGTGTAGCGCGCCCACCGCGTGTCGGTATGGAGACAAACCATGAGAAACGAGAATCTCTTTGGGGTGTCGCTGTCTTTGCGTCTCTGGGTTGCGAGCCTCCTGCGTGCGCATGGTGAGGAAGTGCAATCTTCGTGGAATATGTGAGATTGCCATTTCCCACAGGGATGGATTATTCGTCGCAAAGAGAGCAACGTCAGCATGTCCAGCGTGCCCGAATGCGTGTCTTGGCTTGAGCTTTGGAGACCAGGCAAGGTGCTCTGCAAAAAATGAATCAGGCGCTGGAAGTCGGCCCGGAAGGTATGGCAAGTGTATGGGAAATGAAAATGCCAAGAGGCGACCCGCCCGGCATGGGGAGGTTGGCTGATGGAGGGTGATAGAGTCCTCTGAAAGCCAGAAAGAATGTTGGTAATATAGTTGGTAGGAAAATATGTAAAATATTTTTCTACCAACTATTCCATAGTGTTATAACAATGGCGCAGCTTTCACTTTAAATTGCTCCCGCGACCGCCAGAGCGGTTGCCGTTTTCAACAGCAAACCGTTCTAGAGCAGATTACCTTTGACTTTTTATGAAAGTCAAAGGTGGCATTCAGGCGAAAAACGCGGTTTTCGCCTGAATGTACGCCGCGTTGCGGCGGCTGCCGCTTTCGCGTCAGCAGAGCATTTTCAAAGTGAAATTGCTCTATCCACGGCTTTTGCGCCAACAGCCATGCCAGAGCCACGCGCGCGGGCGAGGTGTTTTTGTGCTCGGCAATGTTGCCGACGAGTTCTCCCACCGTGGCGTTGCGCCGGAGATTGTGCGGATTGAACCGGGGGATGGCGCTGCGGAAGTCGTCGGCAGCGAATCTTGACGCTTTCGTGAAGCGGCCCGCGAGCATCCCTTTTCCGAGCGGGCTGAAGGGCACGAAGCCGATGCCCGGCTCTTCCAGGGTGGACGGGATGCGTCGTTCGGGCGGCGCTACCGGGCGGCGGGCGTATTGTGCTTGTCGCGCAGCTCGACGGGCACGGCCTCCAGCAGCACGCGCTCCGCGATCATATCCCTGGTGGTGTGGAAATACTTCTGGAAATGAGGTGTATCGCGGTGGGTTTGATAGGCGGCCTCATCCACATACATCTCAAAGAAGGTCCATTTTGTGGGATCGTCCTTTTCCGCTACGGCATAGAGGGCCACGACGCCGGGCTCAAGGCGCAGGGCCGCCTCCATTTCTTCCTTCACGGCGGCGGTGAACGCCTCCAGTTGGTCGGGCTTGATGCGCAGATGGGCCATGCGGATGGAGGTTGCGTCGGCGGCGTGGGCCGTTCCCAGGGCGGGGAAGGCTGCAAGAGCCGCCAACAGGGCGGAGCAAAGGCAATGGCGGATGGTCATGGGGTTCTCCTTTGGGCGCGAAAGTTGTTTTTCCGCGCCGTTTTTTATGTTTTTCCGCCCGCTCCAGGGGGACGGGTTCCCTCGGCGGGCGGCGTCCTTCATTCGCTGTCGCGGGTCGTCCGTTGCCTTTCGGAAAGCGGGACGCCTCCCACCCCCACCGTATCCGGGGCATTTTCCTTGAGGAAGACGTAAAAAGCCTCTTTCGGAAGGTTCATGATCCTTGCGGCGGATTCGGTGAATTCCGAAATCAGCCTTTTTTTCTGGTCATTGTTCAGAGAGGCGGCTTCCAGAGTGATAACCGGCATCGTGTTCTCCTTTCCGCTGCAAAAAGCTGCAAAAAGCGCGGGCTACAGGCTCTCTCCCAGGGCCTTGGCCGCCCGGGGATAGGCCGTGCCTTCGATGTCCTTGCGGGCGAAGACGTTCCTGGCGAGCACCACGCCCTGATCCTCCCACGGGAGGTAGCGCAGCAACACCTTGTAATGGGCCATGATCGCGTCCATGTTCCAGTCCGTATCGCTCCCGCAGGTGACGAGCATGGCGGATTTCACGGGGCGCCTGCGCAGGGCCTCGCGCTGCGGCATCAGGCGGTCCAGAACGGTTTTCAGTTGGGCCGTCATGCCGAAGTAATAGAGCGGCGTGACCAGCACGATCATGTCCGCCGACAGGATTTCCGGCAGAATCTTTTGCATGGCGTCTTTCTGGACGCATTCCCCGTTGTGCCTGTCGCAATAATAGCAGGCGCGGCAGGGGCCGACCTTCTCAAAGGCCGTATCGAAACGGACGATGGTATGCCCCCTGGGCGTCGCCCCGGCGATGAATTCGTCGGCCAGCAGCGCCGACGTTCCCTGACGGTGGGGGCTGCCGGTGAGAACAATGATTTTCATGGGTGTTCCTCCAGTGTCGCCCGCCAGAACGTCGGCGGGGGAAATCAGGCGGGGCAGAAGGTTCAGGGCCAGCGCGCCCCCGGCCATTTTCAGCAGGCAGCGGCGCGTCATCATGCTGGCTTTCGTATTTCTCGCGCTGTCCATGCGCGGCTCCTCATCTGGTGATCCATGCTCGTTTTCATAAACGGCATTTCAGGGAAGCTGGCTGTAGTCCGCCTCGCTGACGGTTTCGAGCCATTCGTTCCGGGCGTCTTCTCCCGGAACCTCCACGGCCAGATGGACGAACCAGCTGTCTTTGGCCGCGCCGTGCCAGTGCTTGACCCCGGCGGGAATGTTCACCACGTCGCCGGGGCGCAGTTCCCGGGCGGGCCTGCCCCATTCCTGATACCAGCCGCGCCCGGCGGTGCAGAGCAGAATCTGCCCGCCGCCCCTGACGGCATGGTGGATGTGCCAGTTGTTGCGGCAGCCGGGCTCGAAGGTCACGTTGCCGATGACCACGCCTTCCGTGGACAGCATGTTCAGATAGCTGTTGCCCACGAAGTATTGGGCATAGGCCGTATTCGCCCCGCCACGCGGGAAGAGTTCCTTGATTTCGTTCATGCTTGCCTCCTTGCGTGTTACATCGTTCATGGGGCGGGCATCCCCGAACGCCTTTTTGACTTCCCCGGCCACAGCCTTGCCCAGCGCGGCGTGGTTCTCCGGCGTCAGATGGATTTCATCCGGCCCTTCGGCGAAGGGGACCACGCTTGCCGCATCGAAAAAGGCGGCTCCGGCGGCTTCGGCCAGCGGGCGGAGGAGGCCGGGGAGGGCTTCGCTTTTGGCGAGGGAACCTTCAAAAAAGGCTTTATAGGCGCTCTGTTGAATATCCAGCTTTGGCGGGCAGATTACGAGCGCCCGGGGAGCGGGAAAGCGCCTGCGCTGCTGCCACTCGCCCCCGGTGACGATGGCGGCGAGCGCCGCCACGCCTGACGCGATGTCCGCGGCGCTGCGATTGCGGTCCTTGCGCAGGTCATTGGTTCCCAACATGATGATGACCATATCAAGCGGCATATGCGAAGAGAGCGCCGCCGGAAGATATGCGGCCCCGTTCATGCCCGCGCCCGGAATGACGCCCGTGCCGGATCGCGCGGGGCTGTCGAGGGCGGTGGTGCGTCCGCTCAGCCCCTCGACCACCACCTCGTAATCAGGCCCCAGCCGTTCGGCCATCCTGCCGGGCCAGCTCACATGCAGAGGCAAACGCCCCACCACTCCCTGCGCGTCCTCGAAATAGCCGAACGTGTTGGAATCGCCGAATACCAGAATGCGCTTCTTCGCGTCGGCGGCGACGGCGGCGGCGCATTCTGCAAAGAGGACAAGCCATATTGCGGCCATCAGTTTTGCCCGTGCTATCATCTCTCCCCGTCATATCGTTGAAAGTTGCCTGAATCTGCATCCCCGCCTTGCTTCAGGAGGCAGTCAGAGCGTGATCAGTTCATATTGGTGATTGCCCATGCCCGTCTCTTTCATGGAGCTGAGCTGGCGCAAACCGGATCGCGATTCAATGCGTTCCACCATGTGCGCCCGGATATCTTCCGGCAAAGCGGAGAGCATATCCACGGACGCCTTATCAATGGCGAGAATATCCTTTTTCATGACAGGGCTGGTGCGGTTGCGAAAATATTGAGAAAGCGCAGTGATTGAAAATAGATATTTTCAATCAAAAAATACTCCAGGGACGATGCTCACTTCATCCGATGTGGTTTGGGCTCAGGAATCCTGCAGGACGGCGTTGACGCAGCCGAGGGCGTTCAGGGTGCGGGGGAAGCCGATGTAGGGCAGCATCTGGGCCAGCGCATCGATGAGGTTCTGTTTGCTGTTGCCCATATTCACATTGCCCTGCACATGGGCCTTGACCTGCGCCTCGCAGCCGCCCAATGCGCTGATGATGGAAAAGGTCAGCAGTTCGCGGGTTTTCAGATCAAGCGCCTTGCGCGTGTAGATGTCCCCGAAGCAGAAGGCGGAAAGGTACTTCACCTTGATGTCCTTCTGCCCTTCGGGAGCCGTTGCGTGCATCTTGTCGATAACGTCTCCGAAGATGGCTTTCTGAGTGGCCAGCCCGTCCTGAAAGCGGCTCGCTTCCGTCACCGTGGCCTGACTCTCCACCGGAAGGGGGATACCTTTTTCGGTAAAAACGTCATTGACCAGACGCACCGCGCTTTCCGTTTTGGGAAAGCCGACGTAGGGCGCGCACTGATAGAGCGCCTCCTTGATTTCCGCCGGGCTGACGCCGACGCGAAGCGCGGCCTCCGTGTACGCCTTGATGTCGGCAAGGGTCTGGCTGGCGGTCAGCGTCACCAGAGTGATGAGCATCCGCTGCCGGTCGTCGAGCGTGCCGCGCTCCGCGATTTCGCCATAGACGAGACGGTCGCGCATGGCGGCGAGATCGGGATCGCTCTTCGCCAGAGCGGACGGCGTGTTGCCCAAAAGTTTTTGCCTGTTTTTTTCCGCCGTCAGCGATCTGTCCATAGTCTGAACTCCCTTTTCGGGCTGGGATTGGGCGGCCCACGCCGAAGGCGCGTTCCCCAGGAAAGAAAGCGCCGTCAGGGCCGCAAGGAAAAAAACCTGAAAACGTGACATGTGATCACCCTTCGCCATGAAGCACCTCCCGAATCGCGGGGAATTCCTTTTATTCCGGTTTGGAAATGGAAAACGGCCACGCCGCATAAATGCAGAATAAGCCGGGCACGTCATGGATGACAGATATGTTTCTCGCAATTTATTGCCCAAAATTCCCAAAGGGCTTCCCGAAGAAAAAAGTTGTGGCAGGGTTTTCCCAAACAGAGATTGTATTCCAGCAGACAGGCAGGAGGTCAGACACGATGACGGCTGTTGCTGACGACGAAAGGGAACGAATATGTGAGGAACTGAAAGAAATGTGAGAGTATTAACTAAATAATGTTTTAATGTCATCCAGAGTTCCATTCAGATGAAACCTGGCAAAAAGAGCCATCGTCAAGTCACTATGTGCAGACTTCGTGAAACAACGACCGACTTTCGGCGGAATCTGGCAAAGCAGTGACGCTGGCGACAATTGTTCCTTTCTATGCGGACTGTGCCACTTTTCCCCTGAAGCAGATCGTTTTCGGCTATCTCCAGAGGATAAACTTTCCACTTTTTCAATCGCTCCATCAATCTGTGGAGGGTAGCCTGATCACGCCCGCCACATTCCCGGTCGATGCGTTGACCGGTATCACGACAACAGGCTTTCCAGATCCAAAGTTTCTTTTTTTGACTTCAGAAAATGCCACATTTCATCAAGCTCAACAATGATGGCCTCCCCAGGTTCAGGCTTTTCATAAACACGTTCCGCAAAATTTCGTACCCAACGTAAAACAGCGGGGGGTGAAACATGAAAAATTCGGGCAATGGCAGACAGGGACAGACCCATGGTATACAGCGTGACAGCAAGGGCTTTTTCACTTGCCGGGCGGCCACGTGGAGTGGCGCAAGTAAATTGAAATCCACAATTCTTGCAGCGATACCGTTGTTTTTCCAGAACCTTTCCGCTTCGATATACTGTGCTGGCATGGCACTTGGGGCAGTCGGGCTTTGCTTCCATGAGCTCATCCTGTTGGAGGGATATAACATATTTACATCATATTATTAATACTCTCCTTTCCATTGCAGTCCGTGCTTGATGATGTCGATGATCCCGCTGACGACACGCGCGTCGCCCACTCCGGGAACCCCGTAAGAAAAAGGGAAACAGGGTTTGCTACGCGCCATCTGCCCGGGGGAAAGATAAGACAGTGTACTCATAAATTACCTCGTGCGCTATGAGTACACTGACACAATAGCGTTGCCAATTAACGAGTCCTGAACCTAGAGCGGATTACCTTTGACTTTTTATGAAAGTCAAAGGTGGCATTCAGGCGAAAAACGCGGTTTTCGCCTGAATGTACGCCGCATTGCGGCGGCTGCCGCTTTCGCGTCAGCAGAGCATTTTCAAAGAGAAAATGCTCTAGAAGCCCAGCCAGCCGAAGCCCTTGGCCATGATGGTTGCAAGGGCAAGCGCGATCCCGAACTGCCATTTGAGCAGGCGGAGCTCAAGTTCTTTCAGATCCGTCTTGGTGGCGAGCTCTTTTTCCCGACTGTCCAGAATTTTTTGCACAGCCGCGTTCTGGGCTTCGGCGTGTTCCCGCAACATTTCGGCTTGAACTTTTGCCTGTTCTTCCGTGAAGCCGGCGGCCTTGAGCTTTTCAAAGTATCCGAGGGTATCAAAGGTTGTGGCGGTCATAATGGCCTCCTTGCGGTCTGTATTCAGAGATAAAGGGTTTCACGCTCTCTGTCAAAAACGCGTTGGCCGTGTGTGCTCCGGCTTGTCCGAACCGCGTAGGCAGCTATCCTCCCACGTCCCGGTAGGACCTTCTCCGCTTCGATTGTCAAAGAACCTTGCCCTTTCCGCCGGGCCAGTCAACGAAAAACCCGCCTCGCGCATCGGCCATTCCTTGCGGGATGCGACGTGTGCTTGGCGGGTTTAATTTTAAAGAAAAATTCTTTATCAGCCAATCAAAGCTTAAAGAATTTTTCTTTAAAAAATTTGATTCATTTTCTTTCAGCCGCGTCAATCAAGGCCCGAACATGGTCAAGATCCAGAGCCTGACACATTGCCATGAAGTCACCTACAGGCAGTCTTCGCGGCTTGCCGTTGGCCTGAGGCTTGCGAAAGCCCTGGATTCGCATGTACGGGCTGGGGTCATTGGGGTAGACCTTTTTCCCCAGCGCCTCGATGCTCATCTTGAGCTCCGTTCGGCGGGCGTCAAAAATTTCCACGATGTTCCGTTCGATCTGAACCATTCGTTCAAACTCCATGCTGAGCCTCCTGCTAGGCTCAACATATCAAGAAAAATTCTTTTCAAAACGGGCAGAAAATTATGCCTGCTAATAAAAGAATCATTCTTTAAAGCTGAGCTGTAAACATCGTTCCTTGACAACCAGCCCCGATGAACCCGCTTCAGACGCCGCGCCGGTTTGCTGCCGTCCGCCGCCTGAAGAACAGGGGGAGAGATACCCGATGGAATCGGGCCGCGCCTGGACGGCGGTTTGGACCAGGGCGCGAAACAGTTGACGGGGAAAAACAAAAGGCCGCCCCGGAGAAGCGCCTTTGGCCTGAATATCTTTTGCCCTATTTCGGCAAATTTGAAATGATTTTCCAGAGGGCCTTGGCTATAACGTCTGGATTGATTTCTGGGCGGTCACGGTAAAGACAGAGTACCATAACCGCTAAAAATAGTGTGGGGACTGTCAGCAAACCAATTAACGGAAAAACCCAGGCAACCGGCATTGCCGGCAAAGCCGAAAAATTGTAATAACTGTAGATAATTATTATGCAAAAAATTGCATAAAACAGACAACAAAATGAAACTCCTACTCCAAAAATCCACCCACGCTGTACTTTTCTTTGTCTGTTTCGCTCAACCTGTCCTTCAAGAAGTTTATTGCTGAGCCCGAAAGATTTCATGAATCCAAACCACTTCACTGTGGGACTAGAGCAGATTACCTTTGACTTTTTATGAAAGTCAAAGGTGGCATTCAGGCGAAAAACGCGGTTTTCGCCTGAATGCACGCCGCGTTGCGGCGGCTGCCGCTTTCGCGTCAGCAGAGCATTTTCAAAGAGAAAATGCTCTAAAAAGTGTTAACAGGCCCCAAGCGGACAAAACCCTAAAATTGCCAGGCCTTGCCGTCATAACGGATCAGCTCGTTAATCCGACGCGCGCGGACTTGCTTGCAGGGCGCGGAGAGCGCAGCCTTCTTGCTGGACCCGCGGCATTCATAAACTTTTTCCTGATAGCGGATAAAACCCACATACTGCCCCTTGGCGCCGGGGCGCAATTCCGTGGTCACGTTGCTGGTGTCCACTTCCACATAGCTGGCCACATAGCCGCTGCCGTCCTTGCGCACTTCCTTGGCGGTCGCGGAAGGCAGGACGGTTCTGGAAGCCCGGGCCACCAATTTGTGACCCATCTTATCCAGCTCGGCCCTGATTTCCGTTTCAGATTTTGCGCCTTTGGCCGCGCGGGGGGCTTTTTTCGCTTTGGCCTTGCTTTTGGCAGCGGGTTTGACCGGAGGAGCGGGTTCGGTCACGACTTCAGCAACAACCACCTCTTCCTGCGGCTGCGCGCTGGGGGTTTGGGCTTCTGCGGCGTCGCCGCCGTTAAACCAGGCGCAGCCGCTGGTCGCAAGCCCCAGGCTAAGAATACAAGCCAGAAAAATTCGCATGGGCATACCTCATAATGAACCAAAGCCGGGCAGCAGGAGCCGCCCGGCTTTTTCGCTTTTTCTCTACATTCGCCGCTTACTCGAAGGAAATTTCGGTGCGGCGGTTCATGTAGCGACCTTCCTCGGTCTTGTTGTCGTACTTGTAGGACTTGCCGCGGCCGATGGCGGTCATCCGGCTGGCCGGGATGCCCTGCTTCTCAAGATAGCGCTTCACGGCGTTGGCGCGGTTCTGCGAAAGCACCTTGTTATACGCGTCGCTGCCGATCCAGTCGGTCCAGCCGTTAAGGAGCACCTGCTTGTTGGGGTTGGCCTTGATCAGCTGGGCGGCTTCGTTCAGAATGCCCATGGCCTTGCTGTCAAGAGCATAGGAATCAAAAGCAAAGTTCACGCCGCGCAGCACGATCACCTCTTCGTCCTGGCAGAACACGGCCAGCACGAAGCGTTCCACGGCCGTGTCGCTGGAGGCCAGCTCTTCGCCGGGCACCACCACGGTGTTGGGATTCATGGCGGCGATCTGCCGGATCACGTTGGCGCCGTGTTCGGTGTCGGCAAAAGAGATGATGTGGATCACCAGGTTGCGCTGGCTGGCATAGAGCTGACGGGCCACGTCCACAAGGTTGACGCCGCGGTTGTTGTCGCCGTCGGTGACCAGGATCAGGGCCGCATCGCGCTGCATGCTGGAAAGGAAGGGCTCATACGCCTGCAGGCCGTCGCCCATGGCGGTCATGCGGCCGAAGATCTGGAAACCGGAGCGCAGCTTGTCGATGCCCAGGCTCATGGCGGCGCGATCCCAGGGACCCTGGGGAATGATCACGCCGTTGGGCGAAATGGTGTGCAGGCCGCCCTTGAAATCAAGAGCGGGAATGGCGTCGTTGACGCGTTGCAGCACCTTTTTGGCCACAATGATCTTATCCTGCTTGAGTTGCTTGTTTTGCATCATCATGGAACCGGAATAGTCCACGACAAAGTCAAAGCTTTCTATTTTTTTGTTGCATGCCGGAGCGGCCACTGCCGCCACGGCGTAGCTCAATACAAGAGCAGCTGCAAGGACGAGAAGTCTAAAGGATTTCATAATGCCTCCCAAAACGTTGTTTGTGTCGAATTACCGTCAACATACAGTAAATCGCGGTGTTGCCCGCCAAAGTACCGGCTCTCTGTCGCGCCCTTCAGGGCATGGAGGCGGCAACTGGTTTTTCCATACCCGGCTTTACGAAAAACCGCAAGTGATAATTGGGAAATGAGCTCGCAGCGCGCATTGGCGCGGCCTGGGCAAGATCGGGATGAACATTGGCAAACCTTTGCGGCTCGCCGCTTCTCTGCGCTGCGCTGGACAGCGCGGCCCGGCTCAGGCATACTTTTTTTGCAGATGGCAGAAACTGCGGCGCACGCCATCGCGGCCCTGCACCTGGGCGCTGCCGCCTGCGGGCCGTCACGCACAGCGCCCGCAAGGCAGATCCGCCGACGGCGCATTTGCCGCGGGATGGCGCATCGTTTATGCAAAGCAAGGAAGTCGGCATGCCCGCACTGAACTTTTCCAAATGGAGCCCCGGCGGCAACACGACCCTGCTTTTCCCGGCAGAAGGCCGAAGCAGCCGCGAGCAGGCCCGGCTGGCCCGTGCGGCGCTGCATCCGCAGTATCTGGGAGGCGAGCAGGCGGGTTTTACGGATCAGCGCGAACTGCGCCTGCGCATGGCCGGAGGCGAATTTTGCGTCAATGCCTCCCGGGCGTTCGGCGCGCTGCTGGCCTTGTCGGAGGAGGCCCGCGCCTTGCGCCAGGGCTCCCTGGCCGGCGCGGACGGCGCGGCAAAGCCCGCGGCCGCTGCTGTGGATATTGTGGAACGCCGGTATGAGGTGCGGGTTTCCGGCTGGCAGAGCCCGTTGCGTCTTTTTACGCGCGGCTGCGCTCCGCTCTGGCAGGTTGAGGCGAGGCTGCGCATGCCGGCCTGCCCGATCACGCCCCTGGGTGAGGGGCTGCATCTGGTGCGTCTGCCGGGCATTTCCCATCTTCTGCTCAATGCCGCGGTGCATTGCTTTCCCGAGGATTGCGCGGCTGCCGCCGCCCTGCTGCGCGAGCGGCACGGCCTGGCTGCCGAGGCCGCGGCAGGGGTGATCTGGTGGCGCGAGCGCCAGGGGCAATTGGACATGCTGCCCCTGGTTCATGTGCGCGACGCGCAGACCACCTGCCTGGAAAGCGCCTGCGGCTCGGGCGCGCTGGCCCTGGCGCTCTGCCTGGCCCGATCGGGATCGCGCAGGAGCTTTTCGATTATGCAGCCCGGCGGATCGGCCCTGGATGTGCGGCTGTTCACGGAAGGGCAGGAAAATCTGGCGGCCGTGGACGGTCCTGTTTCCCTGGTGGCCCAGGGACGCGTCTGGCTGCCGGAGGACGAGGCCTGAACAGGCCGTGACGCGCCATTCGCACGCTCAGCCGCTGCGCGAGGGCTTTACCACGGGCACGGCGGCCACAGGCGCGGCTCTGGCCGCGTTGAGCCTGCTCTGCGAGGGTCGCGCCCCGCATACGGTGCGCGTGCCCCTGCCGCCGTTCACGCCGCCGCCTCACGGCCAAAAAGCCGTATTCGCGGGGAGTTGCCCGAGCAAGTGGCGTCTGTTGCCCGTGGCCTGTTGCGCGCCCGGCCCTGCGCCGGAGCTTGGGGATCGGCGCGTGAACCAGCACGCCGCGCGTGCCGCGCAAGAGGCGCCCGGCGCGAGCCCATGCCGCATTGCGCACGCCTGCGTCCGCAAAGACGGCGGCGATGATCCCGACGCCACCTCCGGCGCGCTGATCACGGCCACTGTTGTGTTCCGCGGGGCGGATTTTGCAACAAGCGCCGGCAGCCCGATTCCGATTGGCCGGCAGGAGCCTGGCGCAGAGTCGCGTCATGGGCCCGAAGAGCCCGGTTTCGTGCAGATTGCGGGCGGCCCCGGCGTGGGCAGGGTCACTTTGCCGGGCCTGCCCGTGCCCGTGGGCAGAGCGGCCATCAATCCCGTGCCGCAGGAGCAGATCCGTTTTGCCCTGGGCCTGTATGCCGCGGAGCGCGCGCCGTTGCGCTGCCCGCCGCTGCTGGTCATTGTCAGCGTGCCCCAAGGCCGGGAAATCGCCCGGCGCACGTTTAATCCGCGCCTGGGCATTGTGGACGGCATTTCCATTCTGGGCACTCAGGGCACAGTGCGGCCCTTCAGCCATGCGGCCTGGCGGGCCACCATCGAGCAGGGCCTGAGCGTGGCCCTGGCCACAGGCTGCCGAACCGTGTGCCTGACTACCGGGCGGCGTTCGGAAAAGCTGCTCATGGCCCGCTATCCGCAGCTTGCGCCCCAGAGTTTCGTGCAGGTCGCTGATTTTGCGCGCTTTTCGCTGCGCGCGGCCGGGTCTTTGCCCTTTTCGCGGATACTTTGGGGCTGTTTTTTCGGCAAGCTGGTCAAATTGGCCCAGGGGCATGCCTCCACCCATGCCCGCGACGCCGCGCTGGACATGGCGGATCTGGCCGAACTCTGCGCCCGCCAGGGTCTGGCCTGCGCCGGCCAGGTGGCCCGCTGTGTGACGGCGGCCCACGCTTTGGAGCATATTCTGGCGGACCCGGCCGGTCCGGCGGCGCTCACGGCCGTGGGCCACCGCGCGGCCCGCACGGCGCGGAACTTCGCGGGGCGTCCCGTGGGTCTGCATCTTTTCCACACTGACGGCAGGGAATTGCTGGCATTATGAAAAAACAGGCTGCGCTCCCCGGCATTGATGTTTCCGAAGTTCAGGAATCTCTTTCCGGCTCCTGCGCGGAGCGGCCGGAGGCGGACACCGGGCAGGCCGCGGCCTGCCCGGTCCCGGAGCCGGACGGCTGGCCGCCCCTGACCACAATGCTGCACTCGCTTTTTGTCTTTGAGCCGACCACGCCCGCGCCGGAACCAATCACCGTGCTGGGCCTGGCCTGCGGCTGCGGCCGGGATCTTGCGGCCCTGCCCCCGGAACAGCGCGCCCTGGTGGAAAAGGCCGACGTGATCTGCGGCGGCAAGGCCCTGCTGGAGGGTTTCGCCGCAGCCAAAGCCCGCGTTCTGCCTCTGACCGCGCCGCTGGAGCCTGTGCTCAGCCGTTTGAGCCAGTTGCGCGCCGCCGGGGAGCGCGTGCTGGTGCTGGCCGACGGCGATCCCCTTTTTTTCGGCATCGGCGCGACGCTTGCCCGCCAGTTGGGCCCGGAAACCGTGCGCCTGCTCCCGGCCGTGAGCTCCTTGCAACAGGCGTGCGCGCGCCTGGCCCTGCCCTGGCACAAGGTAATCTGCCTCTCGCTGCACGGGCGCGACGATCTCGGGCCTCTGAACAGGGCCGCGGGCAAGGATGCGCCGCTCTGCATCCTGACCGATGCGCGCATGACCCCGGACGTGCTGGCCCGGCATCTGCTGGATCGCGGCGTGGACTGGTTCACGGCCCATATTTTCGAGCGCATGGGCGCGCCGGATGAGGCGCATCACCAGCTCAGCCTTTCGGAAACGGCCTGCCGCGCTTTCGGCCCGGCCTGCACCCTGCTGCTGGTTCCCAAAGACAGGCCGCGCGCGCCGTATCTGGGCCTGGACACGGCGCAGCTTGCCGTTGAAGGCAATCTGATAACCAAACGGCCGGTGCGCGCCGCCGCGCTTTCCCTGCTGCGGATTAAACCGCGTCATGTGGTCTGGGACATCGGCTCCGGCTCCGGCGCAATGGCTCTGGAGGCCGTTGTGCTGGCCCATGAAGGCCGTGTCGTGGCTGTGGAGCGCTCCGCCGGGCGGGCCATCAGCATCCAGGAAAACCGCCGCCGCTTCGGGGCCGCCACGCTGGATGTCTGCCTGGGGCAGGCTCCGGAATGTCTGCCCGCCCTCCCGGACCCGCAACGGGTCTTTATCGGCGGCGGATTGTCAGGCGAGGATGCCGAAGATATTCTGGGGCATGTCTGCCACCGCCTGCCGCCGGGCGGGCGGCTTGTGGCCGCGTGCGTGCTGCTGGATACGCTCTGCGGCAGCCGCCGCTTTCTGGAACGTCTGGGCTGGCCGCTGGAGATCGTCCAGGTCCAGGCTTCCGAGGCTCGCGAGCTGGGCGGAGATCTGCATCTGGCGGCGTTGAATCCGGTTTTTCTGCTGGCCGCGCAAAAACCCGCGCACAACGCGAGCTGATCAATCCCTTCTGCCTGCCCGCAGCCCGCGCGCAGCACGGCAAGCGCCGCGCCGGGGTGCAGGCGGTCGCGCCGGGCAGCCTCGCAACGCCGACGCAAAAAAGGAGTACCGATGCCCACAGCGGAAAACAAGCAAGACACGGTGCGGCCGGGTCTGGTTTCTTTTGTCGGGGCCGGACCCGGGGATCCCGAACTGCTGACCGTCAAGGGGCGCAAAGCCATTGAGCAGGCCGGGCTGGTGCTCTATGCCGGTTCCCTGGTCCCCCCGGCAGTGGTGGCCTGCGCCGGAGACGGGGCCAGAGTGGCGGATTCCTCGCCCCTGACGCTGGCGGAATGTCATGCTCTGGTCCGCGATGCGGCTCTGGCCGGAGAGAACGTGGCCCGCGTGCACACGGGCGATCCCTCCCTCTATGGCGCGCTGCGCGAGCAGGCTGCCCTGCTGGACCGGGACCGCATCCCCTGGCGGGTGATTCCCGGGGTTACGGCGGCCTGCGCGGCCGCGGCCGCCGCGGGCGTGACCTTTACCGTGCCGGAAGCGACCCAGAGCCTGATCATCAGCCGCATGGAGGGCCGCACGCCCGTGCCTGAACGTGAGCGCCTGGCCGCCCTGGCCGCGCACAAAACTTCTTTGGCCATCTATCTTTCCGCGCACGCGGCCCAGGCCTTGCAGGAAGAGCTCTCCCGCAGCCTGCCCCCGGAAACGCCGGTGCTCTGCGCCTATCGGGTGGGCTGGCCCGAGGAAAAACTGATCCGCACCCGCCTTGGCGAGCTGGCCGGCAGCGTGGCGGCGCACGGCATTACCCGGCAGGTTGTTTTTCTCGTTCTGCCCGCTGCCTTGAAAAAAGGCGCGGCCTCGCGCCTGTATGCCGAAGATTTCAGGCACGGATTCCGGAAGTAGAGCAAAGTACCTGTAAATTTTTACAGCGTTCAACGTTTCCGTTTCGGGAAAAAACAGAGTTTTTCCCGGAAGCAACGTCCGTGAGTGAGCCAGGGGCGGCCCGGCGCCAAAAAAGGGAGGGGCCCCCACGGCCCCTCCCTGGCTTTGAGCGGAGAATCAACTGGATGGCGAATCGGTTGCGAATCCCCCTCATGTCACGGAAACATGACGGTATGTTGAGGTTGCTGCCGCGCTTGCGGCGCGGATTTTCTCCACATGCGGCCTTGCCGCCGCGCTTGCGGCGGCCGTTTTTCAGGGCAGTTCACAGTGCGGCTGCGAATGCCCTTTGTGCCGGCGGGCATGATGATCGGCTTTACTGCTCGCACGCCTCCGGGCTCTTGTGCACCAGGGCCAGAGCCAGGCGCGCCAGGGGGCTTGCCGGAGCGGCATGCCCCTTGTGCAGCCGGTTTTTCACAAAACCGGCCATGTCCAGGGCCAGTGCCGCATCGTCCAGGACAAAGCGGCTGGCCCCTCTGTTTTCTTCCAATACCGCAAGATAGCGCGAAACCTGCGCCAGTTCCTCTTGCGCGCCGGGATCAAAGCTGTCCGGCTGCTCTTTATCCGTTCGGGATTCGTCGGTACGTATAAGCGACATGACCATTCCTCCCTGAATGGATCATTGCTTCCCTGCAATGGGGGTCGCCTGACTCGCCTCCTTTACGGCTATACGCTCTCCCCTTTCCCCACTCAACATTTTTCTTATCGGCGAGCCAAAAATTTACCTTAGGAATTTTTTTAAAAAAAAATTTCACTGAACGCTCAATCAAGGAATGGCAAGGCTATCTGCCTGCCAGCTCTGTGAAAAAAAAGATTTGCGCGGCCGCGGGCGCTTGCCAGGGGGCTTTTTCACGGCTACTATGCCTGCAACAATCACAACTCAGCGTGCGGGCAAAGCCTCGCCTTGCCCGACGCCGGTTCTGCACAGCAAGGCCGCGCCCGCGGCCCGACTGTACCTGCGCGCGGATTCTCCCCCAGCGGGATGCGCGAGGGCGTGCGGACCCGGCAAAGCAAAACGGCGCTCCACGCCGCGCGGGCCGGGCCGCGAATCTTTTTCCGGCCCCTTTCGCGGGGCGGCGCTCCGGGGCGTCGTCGGAGCGTTTCGCCGCTATTCCAACCCGTGATGCTCCCATGCTGACCGTTTTGAGCCTCCCTGCGGTTCACAACCCTTTCGGCGAAAAAGCGCGGTTTTTTGCCGAATTCACATTGCCTCGCAGCCGGCGCACGTGCGTCGGCGGAGCGTTTTGCTGAAACGCTCCGGGGCCTGTCCGCACCACGGGCACTGCCGCTCTCTGCCGGAAAAGAAAGGCTTTTTATGGGGAGAGCGCACTCCGGCATAACGCGAACGCAATAAAAACAGGTATTGCGTGGGCGCAAACAAACGGAGCGTCGCGGGGGCAGGCTCACAAGCAGCACAGGAGAGTCTATGCCGACACCCATTCTGCACAAGGAAAGCCTGATCCCGGGCAAAACCAGCAAACTGGTGCTCCATGCGCCGCAGATCGCCCAAAAAGCGCGGCCCGGGCATTTCGTCATGCTGCGCATGAACCCGCAGGGCGAGCGCATCCCTCTGACCATCGCGGATACGGATGCCGCCAACGGCACCATTACCATCGTCTATCTGGTTATGGGCAAGAGCACTGCCGTGCTGGAAACGTTCAAGGAAGGTGACGCCATCCTGGACGTCTGCGGCCCTCTGGGCCATCCCACGCACATTGAAAAACACGGCACCGTGATCTGTGTGGGCGGCGGCACGGGCATTGCCGCCATGCACCACATTGCCAAGGGCCACTCCCGCGCCGGCAACCGGGTAGTCGGCATTATCGGCGCGCGCAGCAAGGATTTGCTGCTCTTTGAAAAAGAGCTTTCCTCCTTTGCCGACGAATTGCTGATCTCCACGGACGACGGCAGCCGCGGCCACAAGGGCCTGGTCACGGATCTGCTGCGCGATCGCCTGGAAGCGGACAAGACCGTGTCCGAGGTGGTGGCCGTGGGCCCGGTGCCCATGATGGCCGCGGTGGCCGACACCACCCGCCCCTTCGGCGTGAAGACCACGGTCAGCCTCAACCCGATCATGGTGGACGGCATCGGCATGTGTGGCGCCTGCCGCGTGAGCGTGGGCGGCAAAACCAAATTCGCCTGCGTGGACGGCCCGGAATTTGACGGGCATGAAGTGGACTTTCCCGAATTGCGCCGCCGTCTTTCCGCTTACCGCGAACAGGAAAAAATCTCCATTGACTCATACAGCAGGTGCGGACATGGAAACTAAGAAGCCCCAAAAAACCCTTGCCCCCAGGGTGGACATGCCCTGCCAGCCCGCTGACGTGCGGCGCTCCAACTTTGCGGAAGTGGCCCTGGGCTATACCAGGGAAATGGCTGTTGCCGAGGCCTCCCGCTGCCTGCAGTGCAAAAAGCCGCTCTGCGTCACCGGCTGCCCGGTGGAAGTGCCCATCCGCGACTTCATCGCCGAAGTGGCGCGCGGCAACATGGACGCGGCGTACAGGATCATCAAGACCACCAACAGCCTGCCCGCGGTCTGCGGCCGGGTCTGCCCGCAGGAAAACCAGTGCGAGGGCAAATGCATTCTCAAGGCCAAGGGCCAGCCCATTGCCATCGGCCGCCTGGAGCGCTTTGTGGCCGACACATACATTGCGACCACGGCCTGCGAGCAGGTTACCGGCGCCAATGCCTGCGCCGTGCCCCAATGCGGCAAAAAAGTGGCCTGCGTCGGCTCGGGGCCGGCTTCCCTGACCTGTGCGGGCGTGTGCGCGGCCGCGGGAATCAAGGTGGACGTTTTTGAGGCTCTGCACGAGCCCGGCGGGGTGCTGATCTACGGCATCCCGGCCTTCCGTCTGCCCAAGAACGTGGTTGCCACGGAAATCAACGGCCTGCACGGCGCGGGCGTGGATTTTCATCTGAATTATGTGGGCGGCCGCACCGTGAGCGTGGAAGAGCTGCGCCGGGAATATGACGCGGTCTTCATTGGCGTGGGCGCGGGCCTGCCGGTCTTTCTGGGCGTGCCCGGGGAAAATCTGGTAGGCGTGTTTTCGGCCAACGAATACCTCACCCGCGTGAACCTGGGCCGGGCGTACGATTTCCCGAAGCAGGACACGCCGGCCTTTCCCGGCAAAAACGTGACGGTCTTCGGCGCGGGCAACGTGGCCATGGACGCGGCGCGCACCGCGCTGCGCATGGGCGCGGAAAACGTGCATATCGTCTACCGCCGCACCAGGACGGAAATGCCGGCCCGGCATGAGGAGATCGAGCACGCCGAGGAAGAGGGCGTGCAGTTCGCCATGCTTTCCGCGCCGTTGTGTTTCAACGGCGACGCGGAAATGCGCCTGACCTCGGTCACTCTGCAGAAGATGGAGCTGGGCGAGCCCGACGCCTCGGGTCGTCGCCGCCCGGTGCCGATCAAGGATGAGGTCTACGATCTGCCCACGGATCTGGCCATTGTGGCCCTGGGCACGCGCTCCAATCCCATCTTGCTGGACGCCACACCCGGCCTGGAGCAAAACCAGTGGGGCTACATCAAGGTGAATGAGGAAAGCGGCGAGACGTCCCTGCCCAACGTCTTTGCCGGGGGCGACATCGTCACCGGCGCGGCCACGGTGATCCTGGCCATGGGCGCGGGGCGGCGGGCCGGGCAGGAAATTGTCAAGAGGCTGCTTGCCTGACGCCATGTTCTTTTGCCCGCTGGCTGTGTCAGGCCGCGCGGCCCGGACTGGTTACGCAGATGACTGCGCGCCCGCGCCGGGTCGCTTGCCTGCCTTGCCGGCGGACAAAATTCCTCTGGCGTTCTGGGAGAGGAGGCAAGCTCCTCTCCCATAAATTTTTTTATTTTTTTCCTGCAACTTGCGCATTTGGGGCAGCCGAAGATGATCACAGTCGATCTGCATACCCACACCGCGTATTCCCACGGGGCGAACACGCCCGCGGAAATGTACGCCGCAGCCCTGGACAAGGGGCTGACGCTGCTGGGCTTTTCCGAGCACTCGCCGCGCCCGGAAGGCTTTGACTATCTGCATGAATACCGCGAGCAACTGACCCGGCGCCTGCCGGAGTACGTCCACGAGGTGCTCGCGCTTAAAGCCGCGCCGCGTGAAGGGCAAGCCGGTCTCTGCCGCGTGCTCTTCGGCATGGAAATAGACTGGCTGGACGGCCGCGAGGACTTTACCCGCGCTTCCTGCGCAGCCCATGATTTCGATTACCTGCTGGGCAGCGTGCACTTTCTCGGGCACTGGGGCTTTGACGACGGCGCCGGGCCCTGGCAGACCTTTTCCCAGGAGGAATGCGAAACACAGTATCAGGCCTATTTCACGGCCTGGGAACAGATGCTGCGCTCCGGGCTCTTCAATATTGCGGCTCACCCGGATTTGATCAAAATTTTCTCTGTGGAGCAATTTCATATCTGGCTTGCCAGGCCGGAGAGCCTCCAACTGCTGCGCCGCTGCCTCACGACCCTGCGCGACGCGGGCATGGCCATGGAAATTTCCTCCGCGGGTCTGCGCAAGGCCTGCCGCGAAATATACCCGGCCCCGCCGATCATGGCACTGGCCGCCGAGCTGCATGTGCCCGTGAGCTTTGCCTCGGACGCTCACGGCGTTGACGACATTGCCTATGGCTTTGCGCGCCTGGCCTCCTACGCCAGGGCCTTCGGCTTTACAGAACATGTGATCTTTGAAAAGGGCCGCATGACGGCGCAGCCCTTCTAGAGCAGATTACCTTTGACTTTTTATGAAAGTCACAGGTGGCATTCAGGCGAAAAACGCGGTTTTCGCCTGAATGTACGCCGCGTTGCGGCGGCTGCCGCTTTCGCGTCAGCAGAGCATTTTCAAAGAAAAAATGCTCTGGACGAGATTCCCGGCTCCACCCCGTGAGCGACCGGATGGCGGCCCGCAGATCCCGGCCGCTTTTGACAAGAGTGCGCGTATCATGCCGAAAACCAGCCCGTTCCTTTCAGCACAGCCTTTGCCCGGCCCCGACGCGGCAGCGCCGCTGGTCACAGTGGATCACGTCAGTCTTTTTCTGCCCGGCGATCCTGCGCAGGAAACCGTACTGCACGGCATTGACTGGCAGATTGCGCGCGGCGGACACTGCGCCCTGCTGGGCCCCAACGGCTCGGGCAAGTCCACACTTCTGCGCCTTTTGCACGGCGAGCTTTGGCCCGCGCAAGGGCATATCTACTGGCATACGGCGGAAGGAGCCGAAGAATCGCCTTTGGCCGGAAGAGCCATGAGCGCCCTGGTTTCTCCGTCCCAGCAGGAAACTTACCAGCGCCGGGCCTGGGAGATCACCGGCAGGGAGCTGCTGCTCACCGCTTTTGACGATACGCCTCTGCTTTATGCGCAAAGGGCCGCCTGCCAGGAGGCTGTCGTGGAAAAGACGGCCGCCCGTCTGCAGGCCGTGAGCCTCCTGGACCGGCTGGTGCCCACACTTTCCCAGGGCCAGCTGCGCCTGCTTCTGCTGGGACGGGCCCTTGTGCGCAAGCCTGCCCTGCTCTTGCTGGACGAGTGGGCCGACGGCCTGGACGCCGCGCGCAGGCGCAGTATTGCCGACGCTCTGGAAGACTGCGCGAAAAACTGCACCGTGATTCTCACCGCGCACCGTCCCGGCGAGATACCGGCCTGGTGCCGCGGCCGCCTGTATATTGACGCGGGCCGCCTGCATACCGTTGCTCCGGCAAAAAGCCCTGCGCCCGGCCCTGCCCCCTCCCCTGCCCCGAAGGCCGGGCCGCGCGCGCCGCAGCCGGTCTCCAATGCCGACGACCGCATTTTGCTGGCTCTGGAAAACGTCTCGGTATTCATTGACCGGCGCAAGGTGTTGCACAATCTCACCTGGAGCCTGCATGAAGGCGAGCACTGGCGCATCACCGGGGCCAACGGTTCCGGCAAATCCACTCTGCTGCGCCTGCTGGCCGGTGATGCATTCGCGGCCGCCGGGGGCCGTATCCGCCGCTGGCTGCCGCGCCAGGGCGGCAGCGTGCAAACCCTGGCCGAGGTGCGCAAGGGCGTGCGGCTGGTCTCGGATCTTTCCCAGGCTCTCTATGGGTTCACACTCAGCGGCCTGGAGCTGGTCTGCTCCGGCTTTGACAACAGCATCGGCCTGTACCGCCAATTCACAGAACGCGAGAAAGACCAGGCCCTGCGCCTGATCCATGCGCTTTTTCCGGAAGGCCGCGCGGAGCAGGTGGCGGCCCAATCCATTCGCCTGCTTTCCACAGGCCAGGTGCGCCGCCTGTTCCTGGCCAGAGCCCTGACGGGCGATCCCGACATTCTGCTGCTGGACGAGCCCTGCTCCGGCCTGGACGCCGAAAGCCGCGCCCGCTACCTGGATGTGCTGGATACCGTGGCGGACCATCCTGAAAAGCGCATCCATCTCGTGTATGTTTCGCACCACGATGAGGACGCGCCGCTCTGCATCAATCGCGAAGCGCGCATGGAAGGCGGACGCCTGACCGTGCTGCGCTGACCTCGTCCCGTCACTAGAGCGTTTTCACTTTGAAAATGCTCTGCTGACGCGAAAGCGGCAGCCGCCGCAACGCGGCGTACATTCAGGCGAAAACCGCGTTTTTCGCCTGAATGCCACCTTTGACTTTCATAAAAAGTCAAAGGTAATCTGCTCTAGGAAGGCGGAACAAAACGCCGCCGGACGCTTCTCTGTGCCACAGCAGATTGCCTATGTGTAAATCAGAGCCGTTCCTGTCAGAAGGCCAGGCATACGCGCTCAGCCCGCGTCCGGGCCGCCGGCGGGATCATTGCCGCGGCTCCCGCTCTTTGCGCGCCCCCATCTGGCGCGGATCACTTCAATAAGTACCGGCAACACGGAAAGGACGATAATCGCATAGACGATCACACTGAAATTCTCGCGCACCCAGGCCAGATTGCCGAGAAAAAAGCCCGCTGAAACCAGCGCTCCCACCCAGAGCACGCAGCCGGAGACATTGAAGAAAAAAAAGGTGGTGGGATGCATCAGCGCAATGCCCGCCACAAAGGGCGCAAAAGTGCGCACTACGGGAATAAAGCGGGCCAGTACAATAGCCTTGCCGCCGTGGCGCTCATAAAACCGATGGGCTTTGAGCAGATATTCCTTTTTGATGAAGCGGCTTTCCCGGGCGAAGATGGCCGGCCCCGCATGCCGGCCGATGCAGTAATTCACCGCGTCGCCCAGAATGCCGGCGGCCAGGAAAACAAGCATGACCTGGCCATAGCCCATGAGCCCGGCCCCGGCTACCACGCCGGAGGCGAAAAGCAAGGAATCGCCGGGCAGAAAGGGCGTGACCACAAGGCCCGTCTCGCAAAAAACAATAATGAACAAAATTGCGTAGATCCACAGCCCGTACTGCTCCACAAGCTCAAACAAATGTACGTCGATGTGCAGCACAAAGTCCAAAAAATGGCTGATCATCTCCATGAGACGACGTCTCCTTGCCCTTGCGCTTCCACAGCAGAGGGACTTTAGAGCATTTTGCTTTTAACTTTTTACATAGCCACAGGATTTAAACCATCCTTCAGCGTCTTTTTGTGTGATACAACTTAATGCTTTTCCAATGGATTTGTACAGTTCATCACATGTTTTTGCTTTCATACCCCGAAGTAATTGTTTCACTTTGCTCCACATCTTTTCAATGGGATTTAAATCCGGGCTGTATTCTGGAAGGAAAATATACTTGCAGCCTTTTTCCCTTATCAAGTTTTGGGCTGTTTTTGATTTATGGACATTCAAATTATCCATTATAACAACATCGTTAGCTTTAAGCGTTGGAAGAAGAAATTTTTCAATATAAGCATTGTACATTTTTCCATCCAGTGCCCCATCAAAAACAACACTGCAAGTTTCTCCCGTTACCCGGATTGCTGAAAGTATGCTTATCCTTTCCCAACGTCCCTCTGACGCATGATCATGGCAACGTTGGCCAT
>NZ_JAAKEH010000018.1:0-55630 GCF_011039095.1 Desulfovibrio sp. ZJ200
TTTTTATCAAGAAGGGCTTGCAATTCCCGAATCTCCTCGCATGAGAAACAACTTGGGCGATGGCCATTGGGTTTGGCTGATAATCGTTGGTTTTCACGGTAAGCTCTGACCCAATTGCAGATGCTAGCCGGGGTATAACCTAAAATATCTGCCAATTGCCTGGCTGTTGCTTTTCCATCAAGATACGCATGAACAGCCTTGGTTCGGATTTCTTCAGATGCAAATTTCATCTCTGCAATCTAAACGATTTTTAAATAAAATAAAAGTCAAATTGCTCTAGGCCCGGCGTAGGTTTTGCGAAAATCCTCGGGCAGCTTTTCGCCCGATTCAAGCTGTTCACTGTCGATAAGCAGCGTGCGGCTGTGGGCGAGCGCGTTGCCGTTTTCGTCAAAATTGCGGAAAAGTTCAAAACGCCCGTTATGGAATTGCCCGGCCGCGTCCACATAGCCGGAGACAAAATCATAGATCAGCTTTGAGGTCGCCGTGTTGTTGCAGACGATGATAAAGCAGGGATCGACGCCCATCTTTTCCGCCTGCCATGCGGCATAGGTCTCCCTGTAATGCCCATACAGGGCATCCAGGGCATTCTGCAACAGGGTCGGCAGCTTTTGCGGGTTGTTGGCTGTTCTTCTGAGCCAGTGAAGGGCTCTCTTGCGGATATGTGTTTTCTTGCCGTATAAGCAGACACAGGATTATGACCAATCATCAGCAAAAAATTTTCCTTTCTCCGGCGGGTCGGTTGCGCTGGGAAGGCGAGAACAGCTCCGTCTGGCAGGAACAGTGGTTCCGCCTCGGAGCCAGTCGCCGCACGGATACAGATGCGGTTCGGGCCTTTTGGCACACTGTCAGCGCGGCCTGCATCACCGCCCTGTGCCATGTGGCTTCTCCAGACAGCGCGGTTGACGATGAGGCGCGGGGTATCCCGGCCATTCCTCTGCCTGCGGTGTCTGAACAATGGCTGGCCGCCGCTCCCCCCATGCCTGGAGGCGAGTACCTGAACCTGGAAATGCTCCAGACGCTGTGGAAGAAACTGCTCGCCTGGTGCGCCGAAGCAGCGGCGGCACAGGGCGGCATTGCCGCTTTTCTTCAGAAAACTGCGCCGCAGTGGCGGCATGTCGGGCGTCTCTTCTTTCATCTCGCGGAAAACAAGATGGATGCCGAGCGCCCCTTCGCCTTCCTGGCCACCTACGCCACAGGGCTCAATGAAAAAGGGCAACCCCGTCATGTTCCTCTCTCCCATGCTCTGCGACAGTATGCCTCGGCACAGGACAAGCCTGCCCTTCTGCGCCTGCTGGAGCCGTTGCACAAAGCTGCCCGGGCACTGCCCTGGGTGCAGGGTATGGTCGATGACGGCAGCATTTACCAGCCCTGGCCCTGGCGCCCCGACAAGGCCCACATTTTTCTCAAAAGCGCCGACACGCTTGAAGCCTGCGGCATAGGCGTCCGCCTTCCCGACTGGTGGCGGAAGCGCCGTCACCCGGTTGTGAATGCCGTGCTCAACATGCGAGAAGGGGCAATGCTGGGCGCGCAGGCACTGGTGGATGTGGACATCCGGGTCGCCATCGGCGAAGTGGAATGCTCTACAGAAGAACTCGCTCGCCTGCTCAATCAGGCGGAGGACGGGCTTGTCCTTTTCAAGGGGCAGTGGGTTGAGCTGGACAAGGACAAGCTGCGGCAGGCGCTGGATCACTGGAATACTGTGGAAAAATACGCTGATGGAAATCTCACCTTCGCGCAGGGTATGCGTCTCCTTGCCGGTTTTTCCGACAGCGCGGCATCAGACGCGGAGGACGAGGTCATCCGCGCATGGTCTTCGCCCCTGCCGGGAAAAGGTTTCAGGGAACTGCTCTCCGCCACGCGAAGGGAGGCCAGGGCACAAATCCATGGGCTGCGGGCTGCGCTTCGCCCCTATCAGGCCTGCGGCGTGGAATGGCTGTCCTTTCTCGGCAGGCTTGGGCTTGGGGCCTGCCTTGCCGATGACATGGGGCTGGGCAAAACCATGCAGATTTTGGCACTGCTTCTGAAAGAACGCGGCAAGGGCGTCAGCCTGCTCGTTGCCCCGGCTTCCCTGCTGGACAACTGGCAGGCTGAAGCGCGGCGCTTCGCTCCGGCCCTGCGGTGCCTCGTCCTGCATGGTATGAGCAAGGGGGAGCTGAACTCCTGTGCCGCCCCCGGAGCCCTGGACGGCTATGACCTGGTGTTGGTCAGCTATGCAGGGTGCGCTGGCATACCCTGGCTGACCAAACGCGCCTGGAGGCGTGTCATCGCCGACGAGGCGCAGGCCATCAAGAACGCGGCCACAAGGCAGAGCAAGGCCGTCCGGGCGCTCACAGCGGACACGCGTATCGCGCTGACAGGCACGCCTATAGAAAATGGTCTCTCTGATCTCTGGGCGCTGTTTGACTTTCTCAATCCCGGCTTGCTGGGCAGCGCCAGGGCATTTACCGCACACGTCAAAAAAATGAGGCGCTCCGAAGCGCAGTTTTCGCCACTGCGCCGCATCATCGCTCCCTACATCCTGCGGCGCATGAAGACGGACAAATCCGTCATCGATTCCCTGCCCGACAAGACCGAAGTGCCCCTGTACTGCCACTTAACCAGGGGACAGGCACGCATCTATGTTGGCATAACTGCCAGACTGCGCAACACTCTTGAACGCCTGGATGCCTCCTCTGAAGCCCCGCAACAGCGGCGTATGGTGGTTCTGCAAAGCCTCATGCTGCTCAAACAGGTGTGCAACCATCCCGCGCAGGCTGAGGGTGGCGCATACACCCCGGAGGCGTCGGGCAAATTCCAGGCGGTGGGCGACTTGTGCGCAACCCTCGCCGCGCGCCAGGAAAAGTTGCTGGTGTTCACGCAATTTCGGGAAATCGTCGAGCCGTTGGCCCGATACCTGACCGAAATTTTCCATGTGGAGGGTCTGACCTTGCACGGCGGCGTGCCTGTCAGAAAACGCCAGGCTGCGGTGGAAGCCTTCCAGTCGCCGGACGGCCCGCCGTTCATGGTGCTGACTCTCAAGGTGGGCGGCACGGGGCTGACGCTGACGGAAGCCGGGCATGTCATTCATTTTGACCGCTGGTGGAACCCCGCTGTGGAGGATCAGGCCACAGACCGGGCCTATCGCATAGGGCAAAAAAAGAATGTGCTTGTCCACAAGTGCATCACCAGGGGCACGCTTGAAGAAAAAATTGATGCTCTCATTCGAAAAAAACGTGAATTGGCGGATGAAGTTCTCGGAAGTAATGCCGAGTTGAACGTCACGGCCCTGAGCGATGAAGAACTGTTCGATCTGGTTCGCCTGGATGCGGCGCAAGTGCTGGAGTAGGTATGTCGTTTGATTTTCCCGCCTACGTCTCTGTGCAGGAAAAGAGAAAGAAGGCGGAAAAGATGCTTGCCAGGCTGCATGCCAAGGGTATGCAGCCACAGCCTGTAGGCGCTTTCACGGGAGCCCTGGCCAAAACTTTCTGGGGCAAAAGCTGGTGCTTCAATCTGGAGCGCTATGCGGATTTCGCCAACAGGCTGCCCAGGGGGCGTGGCTATGTGCGCCACGGTTGCATCTGCCATCTTGAGATTGCGGTCGGAGAGGTCAGGGCCAAGGTGCTTGGCAACAGCCTCTACAATGTCACAGTCCATATCGCTCCCCTGCCCGCCACGCGCTGGCAGGCGCTCCGCGCCGGATGCGCCGGCCGGATTGCCACGCTGATTGAGCTGTTGCGCGGCAAGCTGTCAGGCGAAGTCATGGCGATCATGTGCGACCCGGAGGCGGGCATGTTCCCTTCCCCGAAGGAGATACTGTTTTCCTGTTCCTGCCCGGACAGCGCCCGCATGTGCAAGCATGTGGCCGCCGCTCTTTACGGCGTCGGTCGCCGTCTGGATACCGTGCCTGAGCAGTTGTTCACCCTGCGCGGCGTCGATGCAAGCGGCCTTTTGCCGTCGACGCTGCATGTCGCCCCAACGCACATGGCAGACACCTTGCAGGTGGAGGATATGGGCACTCTTTTCGGCATTGATCTGGAAATGGACGCTCCCAGGCCGGCTCCAGATCCCGGGCAGGTTGCATCTGTCATGGCCGCGCACAACTCGGGAACGGCTCATCCCGCAACCATGCCGCGCGGTCTCGTCAAGGCTGAACGCCCTACCGGCACGGCCATCCGCACTCTGCACCGTCTTTCCAAACTTGACGAATCCGCTTTCGCAGAGGCTCTTGGCGTCACCCCCGCCACATTGCGGCGCTGGGAAGCAACGCGGGGCGCACTCCGTCTCAAGGTTGATTCCATCCTGGCCCTGATGCGTTTTCAGGAACAGTTACTCCGCACTAGAGCATTTTTTGATTGAAAATATTCATTTTCAATCACTTCGCTGCCATCATTTCGCGTCCAGGCTTCAGCCGTTGCGACGAAGGAAGCTACGGATGGAGACAGCAATTAGAGCATTTTCACTTTGAAAATGCTCTGCTGACGCGAAAGCGTCAGCCGCCGCAACGCAGCGTACATTCAGGCGAAAACCGCGTTTTTTGCCTGAATGCCACCTTTGACTTTCAGAAAAAGTCAAAGGTAATCTGCTCTAATGAAGCGGGTGCGCCTCTCGGCGGTGAGCATTTCGGTTTTGACATTGTTCAGACGCGGCATCTCAAAGTGAAGTTGTGCGGGCGACTGCCAGGGGCACAGCCCCTTTTTGACGCCAAAATTGATGATGCGCCGCAGAATCTCCAGCACATTCTTGACGGTTCCGGCTTAGCTGTGCGGATCTTCATATAAGCATGGCTTGCCGTGAGGGGAGCTGCCCGCAACATTGATGACCAGAATATAGATTTTGACTTTTCGTAACGTCCAAGACTATACTACATCCCAGCATGAGACTGCGCGGGCGGTTTTCAGATAAAAATATTCTGAAGATTGTCGAGAGCAGCGGAATTATGAATTTACTCTTTGTGCAGGGAGACAGGCCATACAATGCTTTGCAGGTTTCTCCACTGTTATTTGCAGTGCCGACGGCAAATTTTTGCGAGTGCCGTTTGTGGTTTTCGCAGGCGGTGTTGCCCGGCGGCATTCTTGCCGGAGCCAACGCCGGCAAGCAACGGAAAAATCCGTCAGGCTCCCGCGCACTGAATACAAGCAAAAAAGAAGGAAATGAAAATGGGCATTATATCATGGATCATTTTCGGCCTGGTGGCCGGGGCGATAGCAAAATTCATCATGCCGGGCCGCCTGGACAGCGGCATCATCCTGACCTCGCTGCTCGGGATCGTCGGCGCGGTCATCGGCGGCTTCATCGGCACAATGCTCGGTTTCGGCCGGGTGGACGGCTTTAACCTGCCGAGCTTCGTGATAGCGGTCATCGGCGCGCTTATCTTTTTGTTCGTTTATGGCAAACTGAAATCGCGCTAGAGCGCTTTGCCAGAGCGTTTAGCTAATTTCATTGGCAAAACGCTCTGGCATGTTTTTTCTCAACGCCTCCGTAAGCGTCAGATGTGACCGTATCCACCAGGGCATGCCGGCCGGGCCGGAGCTTGCAGCCCGCATATCGGCCCGCGCGTCAATCCACGGGATGCCCAAGAGAACGGTATTCGTTGAGCTTGTTGCGCAAGGTGCGCACCGAGATGCCCAGCAGTTCGGCAGCCTGGGTGCGATTGCCGGAAGTGGCTTCCAGGCCTTTGATGATCATGATCCGCTCCATTTCATGCAGCGGTATCACGGGCCCGGAAAAATGGCTTTGCCCGGCGGCATTTGCCGCCATGCCCGAAGCGCCGCCCTGCGCCGGGGAAGAAGCTGTTGCCCCGGGCTGCGCGGCCTGCTGCTCCGCGCCGTCCTCCCGGGCATTGTCTTCCTCAAACAAGGGCCAGTCTTCATTTTCAAGCAGAAAATGGCGGGGTTCGATGGGCTTGCCGTTCGCCAGAAGCACGGCGCGTTCCATGAGATTTTGCAGCTCGCGCACATTGCCGGGAAAATCATACTTTTTCAGCCAGGCTATGGCGGATTCCGAAAGCGGCGCGGGCGGCAGCGCATACTCGCGCACATACATATCCACAAAAAAGCGGGCCAGATCCAGCACGTCGTCGCCGCGCTCGCGCAGAGAGGGCAGGCGCAGGGGGATGACATTCAGGCGGAAATACAGATCCTGGCGGAACTTGCCCTGTCTGACCCAGTCTTCCAGGTCGCGGTTGGTGGTGGCCAGCACCCGCACATCCACGCGCACGGTTTCCGCGCCGCCCACCCGGTCGATCTCGCCTTCCTGGAGCACGCGCAAAAGTTTGGCCTGCAGGGCCAAATCCATTTCGGAAATTTCATCCAGCAGAAGCGTGCCGTTGTCGGCCAGCTCGAACTTGCCCAGCTTGCGGGCAATGGCTCCGGTAAAGGCCCCTTTTTCATGGCCGAACAATTCACTTTCCAGCAAATGCTCGGGCAGGGCCGCGCAGTTTACGGCTACAAAAGCCTTTCCGGCCCGCTTGCTCATGGCGTGCAGATAGCGGGCGAACATTTCCTTGCCTGTGCCCGATTCGCCGGTAATCAGCACTGTGGCCTTGGAGCCGGCCACCTGCCGGGCCAGTTGCAATACTCTCGCAATGGCCGGATGCCGCCCCACAATGCGCGGCCCCGTCTGGCCCTCCACAGGCTGCGGCCTGCGGCCGCCCAGCGTTGAGGAAGCCGGAACAGGCGCCGCTTTGCGCGGCTCGCGCGCCACAGCCATGATCCTTTCCACGTTCAGAGGCTCAAGCCAGTAGTCGCGCGCGCCAAGGCTCATCAGGCGCTCGGCCTCTTCCGGGCTGCCCTTGTCGGTGGTGACGATCACCGGCGGAAAATCCGGGTCTCCCGCGCTCACGGCCAGCAGATCTTCCACCCGGAAACCGGGCAGCGTCGGGCGCGCGAAAATCACGCCGGGACCGGACTTGCGAATAAAGAGCGAAGCCCCTTTCAGGTTTTCGGCAATGCCCAGCTCGTATCCGGCATCGCGCAAGGGCGCAAAAACCGCGGTTACGGCCTGGGCCGGAGCAAGAAAAAGCAAACGGCGCGTTGACATGGTGCTTTTTGTACCGTTTCGCGCCTCACAATGCAACCGCGTCTTCCGTGGGCGTCAGGGCAAACGCAGACAATGCGCCTGGCCCGAAGAGATACGAAAGCATTGCCCAGGCCTCAGGCTTCACGAGAAGGAAGTGCGGCATTTACCGGCCTTTCTGCCAGCATGCCGCTCTTTTTGCCTGGATTTTTCCGTTGCCTCAGCCCTCCGGGAGCACAGGGCAGACGCATCTAAATATTAAATTCAATAATTTTATTATGTTATCATATTTTCTGGGCAGAGCTGCTTCGGCGGCGGAGCCGCACTTCGCTCCCACGAAGCCTGCGGCTTCGGGCGATGCTGTCGCATCGCCGGCAGGGCTGCCGCATAGAGCATTTTCACTTTGAAAATGCTCTGCTGACGCGAAAGCGGCAGCCGCCGCAACGCGGCGTACATTCAGGCGAAAACTGCGTTTTTCGCCTGAATGCCACCTTTGACTTTTATAAAAAGTCAAAGGTAATCTGCTCTAGGATGCGTCAGCCCTGCCGGGCGCATGAAAAAAGCTGACAACAGCATTGCTTTGCCCTATGCATAAACTCATGCAGAAAAGCATTATTCGCCATATTCTGGATCTGGTTGCGCAAGGTCGTCTCGGCGCGGACGAAGCTCTGGAGCGCATGAGTTTTGAAACCGCGCGGGACGCCCTGCACGGCCTGGATCTGGACCCGCAGCGCGAATTGCGCTCGGGTCTCGGCGAAGTGGTTTTTGCCCAGGGCAAAGGTGACGAGGTTCTGCTGGCCGCCGTGGAAGGGCTGCGCCCTCACGGGCCGGTGCTGGTCAGCCGTGTAGCCGCGGCACAGGACCGGCTGCTGCGCGCGCATTTTCCCCAGGGCCTGAGCTGGCCCCAAGCGCGGCTTTTCGTGGTGGGCGACGCGCCCCGATTGAAAGCAAACATGACGCCGCCCTGGCCCCGGCAGGGCGAGATAATGGTGGTTTCCGCCGGAGCCGCGGATATCCCCGTGGCCCTGGAGGCCTTTGGCGCGCTGTCCTTCTGGGATCATGACTGCGGCTGCGTCACGGACGTGGGCGTGGCCGGGCTGCACCGGCTGACCCCGCATCTGGATGCCCTGCGCAAGGCCAGGGCGATCATTGCCGTGGCAGGCATGGAAGGCGCGCTGCCGGGCGTGCTGGCCGGTCTCGTGCCCTGCCCGGTGGTGGCTGTGCCCACCTCGGTGGGGTACGGCGTGGGCGCGCACGGTTTCGCAGCTCTTTCCACCATGCTTTGCACCTGCGTGCCCGGCGTGGCCGTGGTCAATATCGACAACGGCTTTGGCGCGGCGGCCTTTGCAGCCAAAATGCCGGGAAAACAATGAGGACTGACCCCAGAGCATTTTTCGATTGAACATATCCATTTTCAATCAAAAATGCTCTGGGAAAAAGCTTTTCTGTTTCGCGCTCCTGGCGCGCTTTGCCGCCAGAGCATTTTCTCTTTGAAAATGCTCTGCTGACGCGAAAGCGGCAGCCGCCGCAACGCGGCGTACATTCAGGCGAAAACCGCGTTTTTCGCCTGAATGCCACCTTTGACTTTCATAAAAAGTCAAAGGTAATCTGCTCTAAAGGCGCCTCAACGATAAACATTTACCCGTATGCGCTGATAATCGTGCCCATGCCCAGCATATTTTCCGCCACGGCCCGCCATTCATCCTGCATAAAGGATCGCGTGCTGGCCGAATCCGTCAGTTGGGCCACTGCGGCCGTGCTGTCGCTGAGCACTGAAGGCGGGTAGGAAATCACCGTGACCTGATCCGGGGGCGTCTTCTGAATGATCGCGGTTGTCTGTGAAATGGGATCATACAAGACCATATAGGCCTCCGCGGAGCGGGGCGCAGCCCGCTCCGGCCTGCCACACGTTGGATGCTACGACGTACTCAACTCCGGCGGCGTTTTTTGCGCCGTTCCGGTTTCTGATCTTTGCCGGTGTCGGGCGCGTTTTCCGTGAGTACGATTTTTTCCGGCACCACGCTGTCCACGGTATATCCGGCCAAGGCTTTCTGCCCTTTGAGATAGGCCAGCTCCTGGGCCATGACTTTTTCAAATTCAGCCCGGCGTTTTTTGGAAACCGGCGCGCTGCGCGGGTTGATGGCCTTGGTGGGATTGATGAACCTGCCGTTCTGGCGCAGGCGGAAGTCGAGATGAGGGCCGGTGGAAAGCCCTGTGCTGCCCACAAAACCAATGACCTGGCCCTGACGCACTTTCTGGCCCTGACGCAGCCCGCGGGCATAGCCCGAAAGATGCGAATACATGGATTCCAGTCCGGCAACGTGTTTGACAATGATCTGATTGCCGTACCCGCCGGCCCAGCCGCGCCTGGTCACCACGCCATCGCCGACAGCCTTGACCGGCGTGCCGGTGGGCGCGCCGTAATCCACGCCCATGTGCGGCCGAGTATGGCCCAAAATGGGATGCCTGCGGCGCATGGTAAAGCGCGACGTCAGGCGGGTAAAGGCCAGGGGGGCCTGCAACAGCGTCTTGTGCAGGTTTTCTCCCTTGCGATTGTAGTACTGGGCCCTGGCATTGCCGTCGCGAAAAAGATAGGCCTCAAACGTTTTGCCCTTATTGGTGAAATGCGCGGCCAGAATGCGGCCGTAGCCTTTATATTCGCCGTCGCGGTAGCGTTTTTCAACCAGTACGGAAAAGCTGTCGCCTTCCTGCAGATCGCGGATGAAGTTAATCTCGGATCCAAAAAGCTCGGCCAGGTGCAGGGCCATCTGCGGGCTTTCGCCCGCATCGGCCACGGCCTGAAACAAATTGTCGCTGATCGTTCCTTCCACCGCGCCGAGCAGGGTAACGTAGTCAATGAGCTCCACCCTGGCCACGGGTTCTTCAATGCCTTCCACAACCAGCCTGCGGCTGTTGTCGATTTCGTATTCAAAGCGTTTGACCCGCCCTGAAGCAGAATCCGTGATGATCACATAGGGCTGACCTTCCCGAAAGGAACGCATGGAAAAAACCTGCCGCGCCGCGCTGACATATTGGTAAACGCCCTCGCTGCCCGTGTTTTCCAGAATTTTGCTGACCGTGTCGCCCTTTTCCACCGTGCCTTTGACGACTTCCTCGCCCACGGCGGCTGCTGCCGGATCGCTCAGGGAAGCAGCGGATTCGGCGGGCAGCGGCCGGGCAGTGGGCAGATCCCGATTTTGCTCCTCTGCGGTCGATGCTTCAGCCTGTGGCTGGGGCAGCCGCGCATGCGCGCCATCCCCGGATGCGGCGGGCATCCGGTCGGGCACGTTGCCCGGCAGAGCCGCATGAGGCTCATGAGCATTGTCAGCCTTGGCCTCCAGGGACAAGGCCGGGACTTCTTGAGGATTGACTTCCTGGTTTTGCGAGGAAATATCCGTTTTTCCGGTATGCCCCACCAACACGACGCCCACCAGCAAAACCAGTAAAACCCCCACCAGCCAGAGTCGTTTCATCGGCAACTCCATTTGATCACTATATCCGGCACTCCTGGCATTGTCCAGCGTGGCTCTTTTTACGACCAGGGCTGCGCAGAAGATGCGTCAGCCCTGGCGGCAATGCGACAGCATCGCCATTCCCCCACTGGCTTGCATTCCGCGCTATCCACAGGCGTCCACAGGTCCGCGTCGTGCGCGGTGTGGATGGGACCGCAGAGCATTTTGCTTTTGAAATTATTCAATTTCAAAAGCGGCGCTGCCATCATTTCCCCGCAAGCGGGACAAGCGCCTGAAAAGCGTGGTTTTCAGGCTCATTCGGCGCGGGGGTCCGGTCTTGCGCCACTTGTTGAAAGCAATATTTTGTGGTACATAAATCCCTTGTTCCCGCACTGCGGGGGGAGGAAGCATCCGTTGCCCGCGTCTTCCGGACGCCCGGCCCCACTGTTTATCCACAGGACCACGCGAGGGCGCACGCCGCTGCCGAGGCCATGCTGAAAAACCTATTGCGGGACATACTCACGCCGGACAAAAACCGGGAACCGGAAGACTGGTTTGAGTGTCTGATCCTGCGCGAAGAAGAAAACAGGCTGCGGGTCGTTTTCCCTCACGTTTTTTTTGCCGCCTGGTTCGCGCGCCATAAACGCGCCATGTTTGAAGAAGCCGTGCGGCGGCATTTCGCAGGCAAGCCGCTGCCGGAAATCGTCTATGAGCAGGCTTTTTGCAAAACAGGTTGCGGCAATCCGGCTGAAGCGGCTCCCCCGGCTCTGCCCCGTTTCGGCGGCCAGGCACAAGGGCAGACAGCTTGTGACGGATTCCGGCCATCCGGGCCGCAGACAACGGAAAAACAGGATTTCAGCACCTTCATCTGTAACGGAAAAAACGCCTTTCCTCTGGCCGTAGCCAGGGAAATAGCCGAAAAAAAGGCAGGCGAGGCCTATAATCCCTTTTTGCTCTGCGGACGCAGCGGCACGGGGAAAACCCATCTTTTGCAGACCCTGGCGGCCGCTTTTGAGCAAAAAACCAAACCGGGCCGCGTGATTTGCCGCAGCGCGGCGCGCTTTTGCGCTGAAAACCCGCAGTGGACGCGCTGCCCGGAAGTCTTCTGGCAACAATGCGACGTGCTTTTGCTGGACGACATGCAGGATCTGATCGGCCAGACACTGTGGCAACAAAAGATGATAGCCTGCATGGACGCCTGCCCTGGCGCAACAACAGCGGAACCGGGGCGCCAGATGGCTTTTGCCTTTGCCGGTTCCGCGCAGGCCCTGAAAGCCCTGGACGAACGCCTGCGCTCCCGGCTGGAAAGCGGCCTTGTGGTGGAACTCATGGAGCCTGACCTGGAAGTGCGCCTGCGGTATTTGCAGACCCTTTGCAGACAACGGCATCTGAGCTTCAGCCGGGAACAGCTTCTTTTTCTGGCCCAGCGTTGCGCCCAGTTCCGTCTTTTGCAGGGCCTGCTGCTGAAAGTGGAAGCCTTTGCCGCCATGCACGGCAGGCCCCTGACCCCGGCGGATCTGGAGAACATCCTGCGCACCGGCGGCGCCGAACGACTGCCGGGTTGCCGGGAAATACTGGCAGAAGTGGCGCGCGGGCTCAATCTCCGGCCTGAAGACATTCTGGGCGCCAAACGCCGGCCGGATCTGGTTCTTGCCCGGCAGGTGGCCATGTATGTCTGCCGCCAGAAGCTTGGCCTTTCCTATCCGGAGCTGGGCAGGGCATTCGGGGGCAGGGATCACAGCACTGTCATTCATGCCATTAAAAAAATTAAGAAATTGCTCATTAGCGACAAAGATGTGCAACGCCTGGTGACAGAGCTGGAAATCAAGACCGTCTGAGCCGGAAAAAAAGTTCGACTGCGGCCGGGAATGTGCGCCCCGTTCCTTTCCCGCGCGTCGGATCTGATCTAAAAAACGCTGTTTTTTCAAAAGGCTGGGGCAGTTGCTCACAAAGGAACAGAGCTCAATAATATTCAAGGAAAAAATGTATGAAACTTATTGTCAATAAAGAGCAAATCATTGAAGGCCTGCAAAAAGCCGCGGCGATTATTCCGGCCAAGGCAGGCGCCGCCTATTTGCGTTCCATCTGGCTCAAGGCCGAGCAAGGCAGTCTTTCCGTGATGTCCACGGACGCCAATATTGAATTCACGGGCCGTTATCCGGCTGAAGTGAGCCGGCCCGGGCTGATCGGCGTGCAGGGCAGGGCATTTGTGGATCTGGTGCGGCAACTGCCCGCGGGCGTGCTCAACCTCACCCTGGATGAAGCCTCGGGCAATCTGCTGCTGGAGCAGGGACGCCGGGTTTACAAACTGCCGGTGAGCGGTTCCGAATGGTTTCAGAATTTTTCGGAATTCCCGGCGGAAAACATTGTCACCTGGTCCGGCGATTTCTTGCAGGACGTGCTGGACAAAGTGACCTTTTGCATCAGCGACGACGACGCCATGGACGCCATCGCCTGCCTGTGCATGAAGCCGCGCGAGAACGGTCGCATTGATGTCTGCGGCCTCAACGGCCATCAGTTTGCTCTGGTTTCCTTCACGCATGACGAATTGGCTGCGCGCCTGCCCGCCCAGGGCATTCTGATCCAGAAAAAATATTTGCAGGATATCAAAAAATGGCTGGGCCTGGACGAAATTGAACTTAATATTACAGAAAAGCGCCTCTACCTGCGCAGCCTGGACGGCGCTGAAACCCTGAGTCTGCCCCGCGCGGCGCATGAGTATCCCGATTACAATGTTTTTATGGATAAACTGAGCGGCGAGGGCGTGAGCGCCATGACGCTGGATCGCAAGGAAGGCATGGAAGCCCTGGGGCGCATCCTGATTTTCAATACGGAAAGCGACCGCTGCACCTACATGGATCTGCACGAAAACGAAGCCCGGCTCTCGGCGCAAGGCCAGGATGTGGGCTCGGCCTCGGAAAGTCTGGAAGTCAGCTACAAGGGCGATATTTCGCGCATTGCTTTTCCGACCCGCAATCTTCTGGACGTGTTCGGGCATTTTGTTTCCGCCAGGGCGGATATGCTGCTGACCGGCGCGGAAGGGCCGTGCGGCATCCGGGGCGCCGAAGATCCGGACTACACGGTGATCATCATGCCCATGAAGGTTTCCGAAACGACGTATTACAGCGAGGAAGACGTTTAGGGACTGATTCCGGTTTGAAAACAGCCCCAAAGGCGTCTTGGCAACACTGATTGCAAAAGGAAAGATGAATGGTTCCCGAAACTTCCGGCAGCGGCGGCTATAACGCTTCTTCCATTACTATTCTGGAAGGGCTTTCGGCCGTGCGCAAGCGCCCGGCCATGTATATCGGCTCCACGGACAGCCGCGGCCTGCATCATCTGGTGTATGAGGTTGTGGACAATTCCATAGACGAGGCCATGGCCGGCTACTGTTCGCGGATTACGGTCATCCTGCATGCGGACAACAGCGTCACGGTTCGCGACGACGGCCGCGGCATTCCGGTGGACATTCATCCCAGGGAAGGCGTGCCCGCGGTGCAGGTGGTCATGACAAAACTGCATGCCGGCGGCAAGTTCGACAATTCCAGCTACAAGGTCTCCGGTGGGCTGCACGGCGTGGGCGTATCCTGCGTCAATGCGCTTTCCGAAGAATTGACCGTCACGGTGCGCCGCGACGGCAAGCGTTACCGTCAGCATTACGCGCGCGGCGTGCCGCAGGATCAACTGGTCGTGATCGGCGAGGATGTGGAAGGCCACGGTACAACGGTGCGTTTCAAGCCGGATGAGGAAATTTTCGAGGTCCTGGAATTTTCTTATGAGACGCTGAAAAAGCGTTTTGAAGAACTGGCCTATCTGAACAAGGGCCTGAGCATCGAATGCGTGGACGAGCGCAGCGGCGAAACCCATATTTTTCACGCTGAAGGCGGCATTCGTCAATTTGTGACGGATCTTAATTCCGGCGAGCAGGGCATTCACGGCATCATTTCCGGCGAAGGCGTGGTGGACAACGTCACTGTGGAATTCGCCCTGCAATACAATGCCGGCTACAAAGAAAATATTCTTACCTTTGCCAACAATATCCGCACCAAGGAAGGGGGCACCCATCTGGTGGGCTTTCGCACAGCCCTGACCAGGGCCATTAACGGCTACATCAAGGGCCAGCAGGATCTGACCAAAAAGCTCAAGGGCACCCAGCTTTCCGGCGATGACGTGCGCGAGGGCCTGACTTCGGTGATCAGCGTCAAATTGCCGCAGCCGCAGTTTGAGGGCCAGACCAAGACCAAACTCGGCAACAGCGAAGTGGCCGGGGTGGTGGCAGGCGTGATTTATGATCGCCTCACTGTTTTTTTTGAGGAAAATCCCAAGGATATCCGGCTGATTATTGATAAGGCCGTGGATGCGGCCCGGGCCCGTGACGCGGCGCGACGCGCCAAGGAGCTGGTGCGGCGCAAAGGCGCGCTTTCGGACAATGCGCTGCCTGGCAAGCTGGCCGACTGCCAGAGCAAGGATCCCTGCGAATCCGAACTTTTCATTGTGGAGGGCGATTCGGCAGGCGGCTCGGCCAAGCAGGGGCGCAATCCCAAAAATCAGGCCATATTGCCTTTGCGCGGCAAAATTTTGAATACCGAGCGGACCCGCTTTGACAGAATGCTGGCCAACAAGGAAGTCAAAGCCCTGATCACGGCCATGGGCGCGGGCATCGGCCAGGACGACACGGATCTGGAGAAATTGCGTTACCACAAAATCATCATCATGACCGATGCCGATGTGGACGGCGCGCACATCCGCACGCTGTTGCTGACCTTCTTTTTCCGCCAGTATCAGGAAATGGTCAAACGGGGCTTTGTGTATATCGCGCAGCCGCCACTCTACCGCGTGCACAATGCGCGCATGGAAAAGTTCATCAAGGACGATCCCGAACTCAATGAGTTTCTGCTCAACAGGGTCAGCGAGGATGTGACCGTGGTGGCCCAGAACGGCAAAACCTTCACGGGCAAGGCTCTGATTGAGCTTATGGAGCGTATTGAAAAACTTTCCGGCCGGGTGAATGACGCGGAAGGCAGCGGCACGCCGCGGGATCTTTTTCTGGCCCTGACCACCTACCCCGTGCGGGTGGAGGCAGGCATGCTGGAAGATCAGAACAGCGAATTTACGGCCTGGCTTAATGAGCACGGTTATCTTTTGACCCTGGAACATGAGCGCAGCGAGGAAGACGACGAGGATCGTCTTTTCGCAGTCTTTGAAAATACCGGCAGCCACCATACCCGGCGCGGCATGGAATTTTTTGCTTCCCGTCTCTATAAGCAGACCTGGCAGATGTTCCGGGAATTGCGCGACGAATGCGGCGGCCTGCGCTTCACCATGCAGCGCAAGGAAATCGAAATACCCGCGGGCGATGTCTTCAGCCTTATGCAGCTTGTGCTGGATGAAGCCCGCAAGGGCATTAACATCCAGCGCTACAAGGGATTGGGCGAAATGAATCCGGAACAACTCTGGGTGACCACCATGAACCCGGACAATCGCATTCTTCTCCAGGTTTCCGTGGAGGATGCCATTTCCGCCTCGGACGCTTTTGAGGAATTGATGGGCGACAGGGTGGAGCCGCGCAGAGAGTTCATTGAGCGCAATGCCCTGGCCGTGCAGGATCTGGATATTTAGAGCATATTATCTTTGAAACGCGACTTTTTTTCAAAGGCTTTTTCAGCCGAAGCGAAGGAATCCACGCCGCATCGTATGCGGCATCAGCCATTGTAAAGCTGAAGTGTTCTCAAAAGGCGACAATCCGTGGCCGCAGAAGAAATTTCTCAAAGAATTTCTCTAATTTTTCCTCAGCAGCGAGGCAAACGTGTCTGAAGAACAGCCGCAAATCAACATCGAAAAAGAACTGCGCCAGTCCTATCTGGAATACTCCCTTTCGGTGATCATCGGGCGCGCCCTACCCGACGCGCGCGACGGGCTGAAGCCCGTGCACCGGCGGATCATGTTTGCCCAGTATGAGCTGGGCAACAGTTATAACCGCCCGCATAAAAAATCCGCGCGCATTGTGGGCGACGTCATCGGCAAATATCATCCGCATGGCGATTCCGCGGTGTATGACGCGCTGGTGCGTTTGGCCCAGGATTTTTCCATGCGCGATCCCCTGGTGGATGGCCAGGGCAACTTCGGCTCCATTGACGGCGACTCGGCCGCGGCCATGCGCTACACGGAAGTGCGCATGTCGCGCCTGGCCGGGGAGTTTCTGGGCGATCTCGACAAGAATACCGTTGATTTTCGGCCCAATTACGACAATACCCTGCAAGAGCCCGCGGTGCTGCCCACCAGGGTGCCCAATCTGCTGCTCAACGGCTCTTCGGGCATTGCCGTTGGCATGGCCACGAATATTCCGCCGCACAATCTGGGCGAACTTTGCGACGCCTTGCAGCTTTTGCTGGACAATCCCCAGTGCAGCATCGACGACCTCATGGAGCATGTGCAGGGCCCGGATTTTCCCACCCGCGGCTTTGTCTACGCGGGCAAGGGTCTTTACGACGCCTATCACACCGGTCGGGGCACCGTGAAAGTGCGCGGCCGCCTGGAGGTGGAGGATCGTAAAAAAGGCCTGCAAGCCATTGTGATCAAAGAAATTCCCTATGGATTGAACAAATCCTCCCTGGTGGAAAAAATCGCGGCTCTGGTCAATGAGCATCGGATCGACGGCATTGCGGATTTGCGCGACGAGTCGGACCGCAACGGCATCCGGATCGTCATTGATCTCAAGCGCGGGATGATTCCGGACATTGTGATCAATGCCCTGTACAAGTTCACGCCCCTGGAAACCAGCTTCGGCATCAATATGCTGGCCGTGGTGGACAACCGGCCGCAGTTGCTCAATCTGAAGACCGCCCTGACCTGCTTCACGGATCACCGGCGTGAAGTGGTCATCCGCCGCACGCGCTATGATCTGGAAAAAGCCGAAGCCAGGGCGCATATTCTGGAAGGCCTGCGCATTGCCATCGACAACATTGACGCCGTGGTGGCCCTGATCCGGGCTTCGGCCAATCCGGACGAGGCCCGCGCCGGTCTGATGGCAAAATTCTCGCTCTCCGAAGTGCAGGCCAGGGCCATTCTGGAAATGCGCCTGCAACGGCTGACCGGCTTGCAGCGTGAGGAATTGCTGGCTGAATACAAGGATCTTCTGCAGAAAATCGAATTTTTCAAATCCGTGCTGGACAATCCGGAAGTGCTGCGCAACGAAATGAAGCGCGAACTGCGCGAACTGCGCGAAACCTTTGCCACGCCCCGGCGCACGGAAGTGCTTGCCGAGGCTCTGACCGGCATCGACATTGAAGATCTGATCCCGGACGAGGAAGTGGTGATCACGCTTTCCCGGCGCGGCTACATGAAGCGCACCAATCTGGAAAATTACCAGCAGCAGAAGCGCGGGGGCAAGGGCATTGCGGCCCTGCATACCTCGGAAGACGATTATGTGCAGGAATTTCTGACCACCACCAATCATCAGTATTTGTGCCTGTTCACCAATAAGGGCCGCATGCATCAGCTCAAGGTCCATCAGGTGCCCGAGGGCAGCCGCACGGCCAAGGGCGTGCATATCAACAACCTTCTGCCCCTTGAGGAAGGCGAATGGGTGACCACGGTGCTGGCCTTGCGCGAGTTTGCCGAAGACAAATACTTCATGTTCGTGACCAGGCGGGGCATGGTCAAGCGCTCCTCGGCTTCGCTGTACGCCCGTTGCCGCAAAACCGGGCTGATGGCCGTTGGCTTGCGCGAGGATGACGAGCTTGTGCTGGTGCGCCCCATGCGGGAAGACAGCCATATCGCGCTGGTCACGGCCGACGGTTTTGCCATCCGCTTTCCTTGCGCCGACGTGCGGCCCATGGGCCGTGTGGCCACCGGGGTCAAGGGCATTGCCCTGCGCCGCCAGGACAGCGTGGTGGCCGGCGTGATTCTCAAAGACGTGGATCAAACCACGGAAATCATGTCCATTTCCGCCAAGGGCTACGGCAAGCGCACCAGAGTGGATCTCTACCGTTTGCAGTCGCGCGGGGGCAAGGGCATCATCAACTTCAAGGTCACATCCAAAACCGGGCCGGTCGTGGGCGCCATGCCCGTGCGCGACAATGACGGGCTGGTGCTTCTGACATCGACCAACAAGATTGTGCGCATCAGCGTGGACGAGGTGCGCAGCAAGGGCCGGGCCACCATGGGCGTCATGCTGGTGCGTCTGGATGAAGGCGCGCGCGTGGTGGGCTTTGACCGTGTGGATGAAGGCGGCCAGACGGGACGCAGCCTGGAGCTGGAAGTGGACAATGCCCTGAGTGAGAACGATGCGGCAGCATCCGCCGCCAGCATGCCCGTCCCGGACAGGGCAACTCCGGCGGAGGATGACGGCCGGGATCGGGAAGATGAGGCGTAACGCGGGGGGTCTTTGAAATGTTCGGCATTTCAAAGACTCTGTTGTGCCGCAAGCCGCGTATTCTGCCCGAATCCGCGCAACCCCGGGGCCTGTGTCCTTTGCGGGCGACACAACAACATTCCCGGAACAGGCGGCCCGCGGCCGCGTGGCGGCTTGTCGCGCTTTGTTGCTCTCTGGTTCTGGCAGCTCTTGTCGGGGCGTGCAGTCAGGACTCCCTGATCAGCGACGATCTTGAAGCCGCGCGCGCGGCCGTGGGCAAGAGGGACTGGCCCCTGGCCGAGCGCCTGCTGGAGCGTTATCTGCGCGAAGAGCAGAAGCCGGACAAACGCTGGGAGGCCTGGCAACAATTGCTGACCGTCATCAACTTCTCGGGCGTGGAGCCCCGCGCAAGCCTGGAATATCTGGAAGCCATGCTGGAGGAGTTTGCGGACAACGACGCCCGGAACAAGGTCATTCTCAAGCGCATCGGCGAGCTTCATGAAAATCTGCGGCATTACGAGCACGCCGCCGACGCCTGGAGCGCCTATATCGGGCTGGCCGGCCTGACTGCGCCGGAAACCGTGGAGGCGTACAGGCATCTGGCGGGCACGCAGTTCAGCCTGCGGCGCTTTGAAGCCGGGGAGGAAGCGTTGCAGCAATGCCTGGCGTTGCCGCTGCCGGATCATGACAAGATCATGTGCATGTATGATCTGGCGGATCAGAACATGGCCCGTGAGCACTGGCAGGAAGTGGCGGATCTCTCCCAGCAGATCCTGGACAGCGAGCCGGATGCGAACGTGCGCGGGCTGGCCGGGTATCTGCTGGCTGATGCGCTGGAACAACTGGGGCAGAAAAAGGAGGCGCTCAAGCAGTTTGAACTGGCGCGTGACGATTATCCCAATCCCGCGGTTATTGATAATCGCATTGCGCATTTGCGCAAAAAATTGAAACAATAGACCGCCGCGCGGCGGTTGAGGTTGAGCTGACATGATTCGGCATGAATGCGGTCTTTTCGGTATTTACGATCATGAGGATGCTGCCCGCCTGGCCTATTTCGGTCTCTACGCCCAGCAGCACAGGGGTCAGGAAAGCGCCGGCATCGTCACCCTGAATGCGGACGGCGTGCACGAGCACAAGGGCATGGGTCTGGTGCCCGATGTTTTTTCGGAAAGCATTTTGCGCGCGCTTCCCGGCCGGATCGCCGTGGGGCATGTGCGTTATTCCACCACCGGGCGCTCCTCAAGCTGTAACGCTCAGCCTTTTCTGGCCCGCTACAAGGGCCGGGACATCGTGCTGGCCCACAACGGAAATCTGGTCAATGCCGCCGAGTTGCGCGCGGAGCTGGAAAACGAAGGGGCCATCTTTTCTACAGGCAACGATACGGAAATCTTCATACATCTTCTGGTGCGCTCTCTGCGCCGGAACAGCCTGCCCGAAGCCCTGCGCGAAGCCTGCTCCCGCGTGCGCGGGGCCTATTGCCTCCTTGTGCTGGCCGACTCGACCCTGATTGCCGTGCGCGATCCCTTTGGTTTTCATCCGTTGGCTCTGGGCCGTCTGGACGGCAGGCCCGTCTTCGCGTCCGAGACCTGCGCCTTTGATCTGCTGGAAGCCGAGTACGAACGCTCGGTAGAACCCGGCGAAATGATCATTGTGGATGAAAAAGGCGAGCGCAGCGAGCAACTCCGCGGGCCGCTGCCGCAAAAACCGCGCCAGTGCATTTTTGAACTGGTCTATTTCGCCCGGCCCGATTCCTATGTCTTCAACGAGCAGGTCTACCTCTGCCGCAAGCAGATGGGCTGGCAACTGGCGCATGAATCCACGCCGGATGTGGATTTTGTGCTGCCGTTTCCGGATTCGGGCGTTTACTCGGCCGTGGGCTTTGCCCAATGCGCGGAACTGCCTTACGAACATGCCATGATACGCAATCATTATGTGGGCCGCACCTTTATCCAACCGACGCAGAGCATGCGCAATTTCGGCGTGCGCGTGAAGATCAACCCGGTGCGGGCCATGATCCAGGGCAAAAAAATCTGTATTGTGGATGACTCCATTGTGCGCGGCACGACCATGATCACCCGGGTCAAAAAGCTGCGCGAACTGGGCGCCAAAGAAGTGCATATCCGCATTTCCTGCCCGCCGGTGAAATATCCCTGCCATTACGGCATTGATTTTTCCTCGCGCGGCGAGCTGATCGCGGCCCAGTGCAGCCTGCCGGAGATCGTCAGCCGCCTGGATGTGGATTCCCTGCATTATCTGAGCATTGACGGCTTGCTGCGTTCGGTCATGCATTCGGACAGTTATTGCCTGGCCTGCTTCACGGGTGAATACCCCGTGCCCTGCGGCGAGTGCGGCAAGTACCGCCTGGAGGGACAGCAGCCAATTAGAGCATTTTGCTTTTGAAATTATCCAATTTCAAAAGCGGCGCTGCCATCATTTCGCGTCCAGAACGCGGTCTGGACGCTCATTCTGCGCGGGCGTCCGCTCCCGCGGCCGCCAGAGCGTTTAGCTAATTTTATTAGCAAAACGCTCTAGAGCAGATTACCTTTGACTTTTTCTGAAAGTCAAAGGTGGCATTCAGGCGAAAAACGCGGTTTTCGCCTGAATGTGCGCCGCGTTGCGGCGGCTGCCGCTTTCGCGGCAGCAGAGCAATTTCAAAGTGAACTTGCTCTACTGTGGCGTGATGCCGCGCCGGGCTTTGTTGTTTGCTCCGGTGGCGGGCCGAAGCGCCTGTTTCCGTCGCCAAAAAGGTGTTTTTCGAGCGGGCGTCGGCTTTCGCGCCCTGCTTTCTCCCGGGCAACTTGACGCCCGCGCGCTTCCACGATAGAGGCCGACCCGGAACCGGTCGCGGCAGCAGAGGACAGTATGAGCAGCACAGGTTATACGCGCAGTAAAGGCTTTGCGGACATGTTTCCGCCGGAGAGCGACAATTTCACGCGCATGGAAAATTGCGCGCGGGAAATTTTCGGTCGTTACGGTTTTGTGGAATTGCGCACGCCGCTTGTGGAGTATACCGAGCTTTTCCAGCGATCCATCGGCGCGGAAACCGATGTGGTGCAAAAGGAAATGTATACCTTTCCCGACCGCAAAGGGCGCTCCCTGACCCTGCGTCCCGAGGCCACGGCCGGGGTCATGCGGGCCTATATCGAAAGCGGCCTGCACGCCCGCGAGCCGGTAAGCCGCCTGTTCACCACCGGGCCCATGTTCCGCTATGAGCGGCCGCAGAAGGGCCGCATGCGCCAGTTTCATCAGATCAACTGCGAATGTCTGGGCACACAGAGCCCCTTGGCGGATGCCGAATTGATCGGCATGCTGATGTCTTTTCTGGGCGCCCTGGGTCTGGGGGAGCTGACCCTTAAACTTAATTCCCTGGGCTGTGCCGAGTGTCGCCCGCGCTTCACGCAGGCTTTGCTGGACTATCTGCGCAGCGTGGACCCGGCCGGGCTCTGCCCGGACTGCGCCCGCCGCGCGAAAAGCAACCCGTTGCGCGTGCTGGACTGCAAGCAGCCGGGCTGTCGCGCGCTCACCGACAATGCGCCCAAACTTCTGGAGTATACCTGCCCGGAGTGCAAAGCCCATTTTGAGACCGTGCTCGGCCTGCTGCGTGCCGAAGATCTGCCCCTGGAGCTGGATCACCGTCTGGTGCGCGGCCTTGATTACTATTGCCGAACCACCTTTGAGGTGGTAAGCGGGAGCATCGGCGCGCAGTCGGCTGTGGCCGGCGGCGGTCGTTATGATGGCCTTGTCAAAAGTCTGGGCGGGCCGGATGTGCCCGGCGTGGGCTTTGCCTGCGGCATGGAGCGGCTGGCGTTGCTTCTGGGCGGGGCCCCGGCCCGTGGTTTGGATTTTTATGTGCTGGCCCTGGATGAAAGCGGGCAGGCGCAGGCTTTTGACCTGGCGCGGAAGTTGCGGGCGCAGGGCCTGGCCGGGGAAATGAATTTCAGTACGGCGGGCTTTAAAAGCCGGATGCGTCAGGCCGGCAAGTCCGGCGCGCGTTTTTGCCTGATCATCGGGCCGGATGAAGCGGCGCAAGGCGCGGTGACAGTGAAAAATCTGAACAACGGCGAGCAGACGGGCATGCCGCAGGCCGACGCCATCCATTATCTTGTCAACGGGAAGAGCAATGACTGAACAAACGCAGGATGTACAGCAGGAACACCGGAAATTCATTGAAGATCTGGGCGGCTGGCAGCGCAGCCACAATTGCGGGGAGCTGACCCTGGCCGAAAACGGCGCGGAGGTCTGCCTGATGGGCTGGGTGCAGTACCGGCGCGACCACGGGGGCTTGATTTTTGTGGATTTGCGCGACCGCGAGGGCCTGACCCAGGTGGTCTTCAGCCCGGATATTGCGCCCGCGGCGCATGAAAACGCGCACATCCTGCGTTCCGAGTATGTGCTGGCGGTCAGGGGCAAGGTGCGCCCCAGGCCCGAGGGCATGGTCAATGAAAATATGGTCACCGGGGCCATTGAAGTGGTGGCCCATGAGTGGAAGCTCCTGAACACCTCCAAAACGCCGCCCTTTGCCATTGAAGACCGTTGCGAAGCCGGTGAAAATCTGCGTCTGGCCTGGCGTTATCTGGATTTGCGCCGCCCTCGCATGCAGGCGAATCTGCGTCTGCGTCACAAGGTCACCCAGAGCGTGCGCCGTTATCTGGATGAGGGCGGTTTTGTGGAAGTGGAAACCCCGGTGCTCACCAAATCCACACCCGAGGGCGCGCGCGACTTTCTGGTGCCCAGCCGTCTGAATCCCGGCGAGTTTTACGCCCTGCCCCAGTCTCCCCAGCTTTTCAAGCAACTGCTGATGGTGGCCGGCCTGGATCGCTATTTTCAGGTGGTGCGCTGCTTCCGCGACGAAGACCTGCGCGCGGATCGCCAGCCTGAATTCACGCAGATTGATTTGGAAATGAGCTTTGCCGACGAAAACCAGGTCATGAGCATAGCCGAAGGCCTGATGGCCCGCGTGTTCAGGGAGGTCATGGACCGGGATCTCCCGCTGCCCTTCCCGCGCATGTCCTGGGACGAAGCCATGCGGCGTTATGGCGTGGACAAGCCGGATACCCGCTTTGGCCTTGAACTTGTGGATATTACGGACATTGTGCGCAACTCCGGCTTCAAGCTTTTTGCCACGGCCCGGCTTGTCAAGGCCATGAAGGTGCCGGGCGGCGAATCCCTGACCCGCAAGGAAATCGACGCCTTCACCGAATTTGTGAAAATTTACGGCGCGCAGGGGCTGGCCTGGATCAAGATTAAACCCGCGGAATGGCAATCGCCCATTGCCAAGTTTTTGTCCGAGGCCGAGCGCAACGGCATTGCGCAAGCCCTGGATCTGACAGCAGGCGATATTGTCTTTTTCCAGGCCGGTGAGCCGGAAATGGTCAATGCGGCCCTGGGCAATCTGCGCGTGCATCTGGCCGAACACCTTGACCTGATTCCCAAAAACAGCTTCAATTTTCTCTGGGTCACGGACTTTCCGCTCTATGAGTATGATCAGGAAGAAAAGCGTTATGTGGCCTGCCATCACCCCTTTACCGCACCCGCGCCGGGTCATCTGGAATTGATGCGCAGCGATCCTTCCCGGGCCAAAGCCCGGGCGTACGATATGGTGCTCAACGGCAGCGAGGTGGGCGGCGGTTCCATTCGTATCCATTCCGGCGAAACGCAGCGGCGCATGTTTGAAGCCCTGGGCTTTACGCCGGAACAGGCCGAAAGTCAGTTCGGCTTTTTGCTTCAGGCCCTGGAACAGGGCGCGCCGCCGCACGGCGGTCTTGCCTTTGGTTTGGATCGTTTGATCATGCTCCTGGCGGGCGCCTCCAGTATTCGCGATGTGATAGCTTTTCCCAAAACGCAGAAAGCCACCTGCCTGCTGACCGAAGCGCCCGCGCCCGTGGCGGCCAGGCAATTGCGCGAACTGGGGCTGCGCCTGCGCGAGCAGCCCGCCAGGGAGGCGGAAGCCGGAAACGAGGCCAAAGCCCGGCCCGGCAGCGCTCCAGTGCAGGCGTAGCGCAAGGAAGGGCGCATGATTCTTGATATTGTCACCTATCCTGATCCCCGTTTGCAGCAAAAGTGCGAACCTGTTGCGGAGATAAGCGACGAGATCCGCCGCCTGGCCGCCGATATGCTGGAAACCATGTACGCCGCGCCCGGGGTTGGTCTGGCCGCGCCCCAGGTCGGGCGCAACATGCGTCTGCTGGTTATGGATCCTGCGGCCCAGGATGCCGAAAAGCGCCCCCGCGTCCTGATCAATCCCGAACTGACCCTCAGTGGCGAGGATCTGCTCAGCGAGCAGGAGGGCTGCCTTTCCGTGCCGCTGAATTACCGTGCCGACGTGCTGCGCAAAAGCCGTGTTCTTCTTCGGGCAAGGGATCTGGACGGCAAGCTCATTGAGGAGGAGCTGACGGGTTTTCCGGCCATTGTGGTCCAGCATGAGGCGGATCATCTGGACGGGATATTGTTCATTGACCGCATCAGCCGCTTGCGGCGCACCATGTATGACAGCAAGGTAAAGAAATGGCTCAGGCGCAAAAAAGTCGCATAGTCTTCATGGGCACGCCGGATTTTGCGGCGGCCATTCTGCACAGGCTTGCGCACTGGCCGCGCGGGGAGATCCTTGCCGTCTACACGCAGCCGGATCGGCCGGCCGGGCGGGGTCACAAACTCAGGCCCGCGCCGGTCAAGCTGCTGGCGCAAAAGCTCGGCTTTCCCGTTTTGCAGCCGCAAAGCCTCACGCGCCCGGAGGCTCAGGCAGAGTTGGCGGCCTTTGCGCCCGACCTGCTGGTGGTGGCGGCCTATGGCCTGATCCTGCCGGCTCCGCTGCTTGCCGTGCCGCGGCTTGCCCCGATCAATGTGCACGCCTCGCTTTTGCCGCGCTATCGCGGGGCTGCTCCCATACAGCGCGCCATACTGGAAAATTGGCAGGATGACGCGCAGACCGGGGTTTCGATCATGCGCATCGTCAGCCGCCTGGACGCCGGGCCCGTCTATGCCGAGGCCGCCATACCCATTGGCGAGCACACGGCCGGCAGCCTGCACGACGCTCTGGCCGACCTGGGGGCGCAGGTCTTGCTCGGCGCTCTGGACACGATCGTGTCCGGCACGGCGCGCGCCAAAGAGCAGGATGAATCATTGGCCAGCTATGCGCCCAAGATCGGCAAACAGGACGGCGCCATTGTCTGGGACCGGCCGGCAGCGGCGGTGCATGCGCAGATCCGCGCGGTTACGCCCTGGCCGGGCGCGCGGGCGCGTTTCGCCTTTCAGGGTCGGGAAGAGCCTGTTGTGCTGCTTTTGTCGCCCGGAACCGTGGGAGAACCTCTGAGGGGCGAAGCGCCGGGCCTGATGCGCCGCGGCCCTGACGGTCTGAGCGTGGCTTGCGCGGATCGCTGGTACCACCTGTCTTCGGTCCGACCGCAAGGACGCAAGGATATGCCGGCACTGGATTTTGTGAACGGTTTTTTGCGCGGGCTCCCCGAAGGCCTTTGCGCTTCGGCCCTGCCGGTTGAGTAGAGCATTTTCTCTTTGAAAATGCTCTGCTGACGCGAAAGCGGCAGCCGCCGCAACGCGGTGTGCATTCAGGCGAAAACCGCGTTTTTCGCCTGAATGCCACCTTTGACTTTCATAAAAAGTCAAAGGTAATCTGCTCTAGAGCGGTTGCCTGACGGATTGCAGCGGGCGTTGTGCGCCCTTTTTTTATATTTAGCGCCATGCTCTCATCTCACCCCGAATTTGCTGCGAGGCCGTATGTTGTTGCGCAAATCTCCCCATTCCCTGCCGCCCGACCATTACGGCGGCGCGCGCAAGCGGCTTTTCATCGGTCTGATGCTGGCCTCCTGCGTTTTGCTCTGCCTGGCGCTCTGCTTTTTTCTGATCCTTCCCTGGTCCTCGTTTGGCGCAGGCATGAGCTGGTTGCCGCTGATCAGCATGGGCGTGGGCATTGGCGGCATTGTTGTTCTGACCTGGATGTGCCTGACCCTGGTTTTTCATATTTATACCGGGCTGCGTCTGCCGGGCGTGCGCGGCGTGCGGCATGTGACCATTCGTTTGTTTTTTCCCCTTATGGAATTGCTGGCCAGGGCCCTGGGTCTGGATCGCAGAAAGGTGCGCCGCTCCTTTGTGAAGGTCAATAATGAGCTTGTTCTGGCGGATCGCAAGCCGGTTGCGCCCCGGGATCTGCTTTTGCTCCTGCCGCATTGCGTGCAGCGCAGCGCCTGCCCCCGGCGTTTGACGCACAATGTGGAGTTGTGCGAACGTTGCGGCCGTTGCCCGGTAGGCGCCTTGCTCGATCTGCGCGATGCTTTGGGCATCCGGCTGGCCATTGCCAGCGGCGGAACCATAGCCCGGCGCATTGTGGTTGAAATCAAGCCCCGCTGCATTGTGGCCGTTGCCTGCGAGCGCGATCTGGCCTCCGGCATTCAGGACAGTTATCCGCTGCCGGTCTTCGGCGTGCTTAACGAGCGGCCCTGCGGCCCCTGTCTGGACACGCTTGTGCCCCTGGAGCATCTGAAGGCCATGCTCCGGCTCTTTTTGCAGCGACCGGAGGAAAAACCTTTGCCGCCAGCAGGGCCCCGCTGATGCTCGCCGCAGCGTCCCGACAACCGCATCCGACGGCATCCGGTCAGACCCGCGCCGTACTGCGCGCCTTGGAAAAGCTGCCTGCGTCGGGCCGCGCCTCTGCCCTGGCGGCGATCATGCTGGTCGAGGCCGGGCGCACCGCGCAAGAGGCCCTTGCCGAGGTTCTGCGTGCCGGGCCGGGCAGCAGGGAACTTGCCGCGCAGGATCGGCATCTTTGCGCTGAACTGGTTTACGGTTGTTTGCGCGCTGAACTTCGCCTGACGCATATTCTGGCCAGGGTTTTGCCAAACCCGCAGCGGCTTCCCCGGCCTTTGCTGCTTCTTCTCCATCAGGCAGTGTATGCCATGCTTTTTCAGGCGCGCGTGCCGGATCACGCGGCAGTGCACAGCGCCGTGGAGCTTGCGCATCGCCTTTTCGGGCGGAAGCTGTCCGGAGTCGCCAACGGCGCATTGCGCTCAGTGCAGCGTTTGGGCAGGGACGTGCTCCTGCCGGAGTTTTACGCAAGCAAAAGGAACGGCAAAGGCAGCGCGCAGACCCACTGGGAAGCGCTCTGTCGCTATTACAGCCTGCCTGTATGGCTTGCAGACATCTGGCTGTCTGCCTATGGCCGCGAGGCTGCCCTGGCCTTGATGCGCCGCTCCTTTGAGCGCCCGCGGAGCGCTGTTCGCGTCAATGCCCGGCATATTTCGGCCCGGGCCCTGCGCGTTGCTTTGCTGGCCTGTGAGGGCAGCGCCGCGGCAGGGGAGTGGGGCGTGGCTTTTGCGCCCGGCGCAGTGCCTCAAGCAGCGCTGGGCCAAAGCATTGCGCTTTGGCAGGAGCAGGGCGCTCTGTCCTTTCAGTCGGCCGGTTCTCAGGTAGTGTTGCATGAACTGGGCCTGACCCGCTGGCAAGGCCCGGTGTGGGATGCCTGCGCGGGCTATGGGGGGAAAAGCGCGGCCTTGCTTGAGCGCGGCGTTACGGTGGCCCTAAGTTCCGATTGTGCTTTTGCGCGCTTGCGGCATTTGCCCAAGCTCTGCCGTCGCTTGCGCCTGCCTGTGCCGGGCGTGTGCCTGGCCGATGCCGGAAAGCCGCCGCTGGCCCGCTGGCCCGGCCCGATTCTTGTGGATGCGCCGTGCAGCGGCCTGGGCGTGCTGGCCCGTCGCCCTGACATCAGACGCGGGGATCGGCGGGGACCGCAACAGCTTGCGCAACTTGCGGATTTGCAGCTTCGCCTGCTTCACGCGCTTGCTTCCCGTCTTGTGCCGGGGCAGGAACTGGCCTATCTCACCTGCACCCTTAACCCGCAGGAAAATGAGCACGTTGTTGATCGCCTGCTTGGCATGAGGCCTGAACTCCGGGCAGTGCGGCAGTGGCAGACCCCGCATGAGCATCCTTGGCTTGAGGGCATGTATGGGGCGCTTCTGGTCCGAATTTGAGATGATCTGCCCCGGCGCATGCACGCGCTCCGCGTTAGAGCATTTTCTCTTTGAAAATGCTCTGCTGACGCGAAAGCGGCAGCCGCCGCAACGCGGCGTACATTCAGGCGAAAACCGCGTTTTTCGCCTGAATGCCACCTTTGACTTTCATAAAAAGTCAAAGGTAATCTGCTCTAGCAAACGCTCTAGGCCTCGGGCAAACCTACGCCAAGCCGCTCAAGCAATGTTTGCAGCTCATCATGACTGGCATACGACAGGTTGATCCGCCCTGTATGCTCATCCCCGCTTATGGTGGCCTTGCAGGCAAGCTTTTGACTGAGATTTTTTTGCAGGTCGAGCAGTTGCGGAGCTTTTTTGCGGCCGGTTCCGGCTTTGGGGCGCGCCGCCGTCTTTTCACGTTCCGCCTGTTCTTGCCAGGGCAGAGTATGGGCGCTGCGCCAGTGAGCCACGGCTTCTTCCGCCTGGCGGACGGTCAGGCTGTGGCTGAGAATGCGTTGGCGCAAGGCATCAGCCGCTTCGGCCATATCAATGCCCAGAAGGCAGCGAGCATGCCCCGCGCTGATCCGTCCTGCCTGAAGATCTTCTCTGGCGGCCGGGCTCAGTTGCAGCAATCGCAAGCTGTTGGCCACGGCCGGACGGCTTTTGCCAAGACGGGCGGCCAATTCTTCCTGCGTCAGCCCCAGGGTTTCTCGCAAACTTTGCAAGGCCAAAGCTTCTTCAATGGGATTTAAATCCTCGCGTTGCAGATTTTCAATCAGCGCAGCGGCCATGACTTCTTTATCGCTCAGAGCGCGCACGAACACTGGCACCTGTGCAAGCCCGGCAAGCCGGGCGGCTCGCCAACGGCGTTCGCCGGCCACGATTTGATAGCTGCCGCCGTCGCCCTGAGGACGCACCAGCAGGGGTTGGATGATCCCCTGCGCCTTAATGGAGTCGGCCAGCTCCTGTAAGGCTTCGGCGTCAAAATGCTGTCGGGGCTGGCTCGGATTGGGATGCAGGGCCGCAACCGGCAGCAGGCTTATCTCGCCGCCTTGCTGGCGCTGTGAGCCGGAACCGCTGAACAGGGCATCCAGGCCTCGCCCCAATCCTTTCTGTATGTTGCTCATGCTTCCTCCTTAGAGCATTTTGCTTTTGAAATTATTCAATTTCAAAAGCGGCGCTGCCGTCATTTCCCCGCAAGCGGGACAAGCGCCTGAAAAGCGTGGTTTTCAGGCTCATTCGGCGCGGGCGTTCGCTCCCGCGGTCGCCAGAGCGGTTGCTGTTTTCAACAGCAAACCGCTCTAATGACCGGTCTTGACAAGCGGCCTGCATGCGCGGCACCCTGTGCCGTGCGGTCTTGCGGCACGGGCGTGCGTTACGTTCGCATCCGGGCGCTTCGCATTTTGTTGCGGCCGAACTGCTTTTGCTGTGTCAGCGTTTTTTGCTCCACGGCTGCTGCCATGGGGCCTGCCTGGATGCGAATGACATCTTTGTTCCCTTGCTGTGGCGCGATGGCCTCGGCACTCACGACTCACGCTGATCATCCGGCAAAGCCTGTTTTCAGGGCACGGCGGAGCTTGCGGGATCTCTTCAGTGGAATTGCCGTTGCCGGTCGCGGAGCCTTGCGGCATTCAGGCCGATTATAAGGCAACACAACTTTTTGACTGTTTTTTCTCAGGATATGCCGGTCAATCACAAAGGAAGGACCATGTCAGACGCAATGCAAATTTTCTATCTTCGGGATGCCGACGGGCATCTGCAGGCCGTGCAACTTTCCGCAACGCTCTGGGAAAAAGTGGAGCATGTCGTACAGCCGTTTCTGCAAGAGGCAGACGTTTCAAAACCAGCAGCCGCGACGCCGGAGCCGCTGGAAAGTTTTGCTGAGTTTTTGCAATTCTGGGATTTTGCCTATCCCTACAGTCCGGCTGTTTCCTGCCCGCATTGCGGCCAGTCTGTCAAAGATTGGCGCACTGCGCCGGATCACCCCTTTGTGCTGGTCAACGCCAACCTGGGGGGGCTTTTGGTTTTTCATTGTAAAAACTGTCAGACAACCATTCGGCAAAAACATTTTCGCGATCATCTGGCTTTGGAGCACAGTACGCCCCACTACTGAACCGGAACGCGCAGGATCGACCGCTTTATGGCAACACCGTATTTTTTTTTGAAGGACGCCGCAAGACGACTTCTTTGGCCAGCCCCAGGTAGGCTTCCGCTCCTTTGGATTTGATGTCGTAATGGATGATGGATTTACCGTGGCTGGGGGCTTCCGAAAGGCGGACATTACGGGGGATCACGGTCTCAAAGAGATGATCCGGAAAACAGCGACGGACTTCATTTTTCACTTCACGGGTGAGCCTGTTACGGATGTCGTACATGGTCAGCACCACGCCGAGCAGCGAGAGCTCCGGGTTGAGCCGTTTTTTGACCTGTTCGTATGTTTGAAGAAGTTTTACAATGCCTTCGAGCGCAAAAAATTCACATTGCAGCGGTATCAGGAGTTCTTTTGAGGCGCAAAGCGCGTTGAGCGTCAACAGACCCAATGAGGGGGGGCAATCCAGAATTATGTATTCGTAGTCTGCGGCGATTCGCTTCAGACATTCATCCAGGTAGAACTCGCGCGCCATTTTGTCCACCAGCTCCAGCTCCACCGCCACCAGATTGGTGCTGGCCGGCAAAATATCCAGAAAAGGCGTGCGGGTTTTTGCGATGCTTTGCCGGATAGAGTCCGGCGAGTAGATGGCGCTGTACAAATCACCCTGCAAGTCTTCCAGGCTCAGGCCGATGCCGCTGGTGCTGTTGGCTTGCGGATCGCAGTCCACCAGCAGCACTTTTTTTTCCATAACAGCCAGTGCTGCGGAAAGGTTGATGGCTGTGGTGGTTTTGCCCACGCCGCCTTTTTGGTTGGCGATGGAGATGATGCGCGCCATTGAGTACCTCCCTGTCCTCGCTCCGGCATACTTGTGGATCTGCCTTGCCATCTGCTTTTGAGTGAACTTGGGCCGCGCTTTTTTTGAAAGTTTCACATGAAACAGTCTTTACCAAGAAGCGGCAGCATAGCGTTCATGCTGTTTGTAAAAGAGGGACCCAGGGGCGTCAAGGCGAATTTCTGCCATTGAGCGGAACTTTTTATGGATCTGCGGCTCATGCCCCATGAACCTGCGTGAAAGGCTGCTTGCCTGAAAGCAGCGAACTGGGTATGCATAGCAAGGCATGGAATGCGCACGCTTTTCTTGCCGTGAAAAAATGATGTGTTTGTCGCAGGAGGGCCTATGCGCCTGGCACGGATTCTTTTGGTGGATGATGAAGAAGATGTTACGCGCATTTTATCCAAACGCCTCAGCCGCCGGGGATATACATGCACCACGACTTCCAACGGATATGAGGCTCTTGAGGCTATGGCGCATGAGCCTTTTCCCATTGTGGTCATGGACGTGAAAATGCCCGGGCTCGACGGCATGGGCGCATTGCTGCAAATAGCCGAACGCTGGCCCGGCACGCAAGTTATCCTGCTTTCCGGTCATGCCGATATGCAGCTTGCCGTGCAGGCCATGCGCCAGGGCGCATTTGGGTATTTAATGAAACCGGTGGATTTTGAAGAGCTTCTCTTTAAGATTGAGGACGCTGCGGCGCAAAGCCGCTTAGAGCGTTCTGCTAATGAAATCAGCTAAACGCTCTGGCAGGGCGAAGCCATGCCCGCAGCGCGTCAGCCGTTGGCGGCTGTGCCGCCTTACGGATGACGACAGCAGAGACAGACGCAGGCGAAATTTCCTTGCGCCGTTACGCGCCGGAGCGAGCGTTTCAAAAGCAATAGACTCTAGAGTCCAAGGGCAGCACGACGCGCCCGTGGTTGTAAACAAAATGAGGTAGAGCGGAATGAAAGGCAAAAAGAGTTCTTTTCCCCTGATGGCAATCCTGATGCTGAGCTTGGGAACCGGGAGTTTTTTGTTCGGGTGGCAAGCTACGGCCAACGCTCAGGTAACGGAAGACAACTTCCCGCAATTACTGGAAAAGACATTGCGGGAGCATCCTGATATTGTCATGGATGTCTTGCGGCGGAACAGTGAAGCCGTGCTGGACATCGCGCAACAAGGCTCCAATCTGCGGCGGCAGCACAATCTTGAGGCGCAATGGCGTGAAGATATGAAAACGCCCAAGAGCGTGCATCTGAAGGGCAGGCCAGTGCTGGGCTCGCCCGACGCCAAGGTGCGGATTGTGGCCTTTTCCGATTTTACCTGCCATTTCTGCCGGCAGGCCTCGCATACAGTGGACGCCCTGCTCAAGGAATACGGCAAAAACGTCAGCCTGGTCTTTAAAAATCTGCCTCTGGATGAAAAGGGGCCGGGCGGCCAGGCTGGGGCATATTTTGTGGCTATTGCGCAGCAAGACGAAGAGAAAGCCTGGAAATTTTATAAGGCCATGTTCGCTGAGCGGGACCGTCTCGTCAGTGAGGGCGAGGATTTTTTGAAAAAGACCGCCCAGGGTCTGGGCGTGGACATGAAGCGTCTTTCGCGGGACGTTCGCGGCAAAAAAGTCAGCGAAATTCTGGCTGAGGATCAGCAGGACGCGCAAAAACTGGGCGTGGAAGGGACGCCGTACTTTTTGGTCAACAATCTGGTTGTGCGCGGGGCGCTGCCGCTGGATCTGTTCAAAGGCGCCGTGGACATGGCCGCCAAACAGGCCAAAAAGTAAGATGCGGATCAGCAGTGCGCGGCGGGCCGACCCTCCGGGCAGTCCCAGTCGTCAGATTGCTTCCGCATCGCTGACGCGGCGTTGAATGACACGCGTCATCCAGCGGCGTAATTGTTCCAAATCCGCCTGCTGGTTTTTTTCAGAGGCAAGCAAAAGAGTGCGCAAGGTTTCGACTTCTTTGTGCAAGCGCAGATTGTCTTCGGCCATTGCGGGCTCGGCGTCGGCCAGCGGCAGCCGCTCGACAACCAGACGTATGAGATCGGAAAGGCCTTCCAGGGCCAGGGCTTGACGTTCCAGCAATTGCAAGGCGGCGGTGGGGAAAAATTCCGGCACAGGATTGGACAAGTGTTGCGCCGGCATTTCCGGGTTGGAGACAGCAAGCGCATTGCGGGGAAATTGGGCCTGCAGGGCTTCTTCCACAGCGGCGGCAGTGCGCGATTTTTGCATTTGTTCCAGAATGGCGGCGATCACGTCCAGCGTTTCCCGGCGATACCGTCGTCTGCGCCCTTCGCCGACGCTGGGAATGAACGCAGCAAAACGCTTGCAATAATAGCGGGTTGTTGATTCCGGCAGAGAAAAATGTCGGGAAATGTCCGCAATGCTCAACAAAGCTTCATTCATGGATGCCTTGCGCGTCATGTGTCCTCCTGCCTGCGTTAGAGCATTTTGCTATGAAATGAGCTAAACGCTCTGGCAGGGCGAAGCCATGCCCGCCCGCGAGCGTCAGCCGTTGGCGGCTGTGCCGCCTTACGGATGACGACAGCAGAGCCAGGCGCGGGCGAAATTTACTTTCGCCGTTACGCGCCGGAGCGAGCGTTTCAAAAGAAATATGCTCTGGACAGCATTGCCGTCCGAACCACTGTCGGACAAATATGCCAGGTTGCGCCGGACCGCAAATAGTATGCGATCCGGCGCTTGGCACAAACCATGGGAAGGCAAAACGCATACGCAACGGCTGATGCAAAACGGCAAAGTATAGTCTCACGCAGCCTGCTTTTTCGGGTATCGCCAGGAAAGGATCTCCGTTGGCGCAGCTTGCGTTACTATGTATTTTAGACATACTCCCAAAAAACTATAATAGCAAGCTGCGTTGTTGCGAAAAAAGGCTTGCGCCAATTTTCGCGCAAGCCTTCAAGATCATATAGAGCACTTTTTGATTGAAAATATCCATTTTCAATCACTTCGCCGCCATCATTTCGCGTCCAGGCTTCAGCCGTTGCGACGAAGGAAGCTACGGATGGAGACAGCAATTAGAGCATTTTCTCTTTGAAAATGCTCTGCTGACGTGAAAGCGGCAGCCGCCGCAATGCGGCGCACATTCAGGCGAAAACCGCGTTTTTCGCCTGAATGCCACCTTTGACTTTCATAAAAAGTCAAAGGTAATCTGCTCTAGTTGCCACAAAAAACATTCAACGAAACCGCTGTCGCCATCCGTAAGGCTCGCAGACTCGCCAACGGCTGGCGCAAGCAGGCAAAGCTTGCTAACGGCTACCGCCGGCGCGGGTGCCAGCTAACGCTGTCGCCAGAGCGTTTAGCTAATTTCATGAGCAAAACGCTCTAAAAATGCCAGAGAAGCGCCAATTCAGTAAACGACCCGGCGCACAGCGATCAGTTTTTTGCGCCAATACGGTATGTTCATGCTTTCCATACGCACGCGCTCCCCGCGGCGAGGGCTGTGAATAAAAGCATTGCCACCGGCGTAAATGCCGGTGTGCAGGCCGCGCGGGCTTTGCCCTGTGCGGAAAACCACAATATCGCCGGGCCTGGCCCGATTTTTGGGAACCGCGTGACCGGCTTTCGCTTGTTCGGTCGTGATTCTGGGCACCTTGAGGCCGTTCTGGCGATAAACCCACCAAATCAGCCCCGAGCAATCGAAGCCCTTTTGCGGTGACGCTCCCCCAAGGCGGTATTTCTTGCCCATCTGAGCGTATGCGGTATGAACGACTTTTTGCGCCTTGACCGGGGTAGGGCCGTTGCCGGTCGGTTTGAGCAGTCCGCAGCCTGAAAGCAAGAGCAGAAAGAACAACCCCAGAACGCAGATGCGCGCGACAATGTAATGTCTGACAGATGTACCAGGCATATACTTTCTCAATAAAGTATAGAAAATTTTTTGTATTACACTAAACTTTGGGGAACGCCGCTTCTTTCGGTATATACGGCTTTCTGCATGAAAACTTAAGGCAAAAAAATGTACTGATGATGATTATACCAGTCAATAGATGCGTAGCGCCGCAGTCCAAAAAGAATCTGGTTAGAGCATTTTCACTTTGAAAATGCTCTGCTGACGCGAAAGCGGCAGCCGCCGCAACGCGGCGTACATTCAGGCGAAAACCGCGTTTTTCGCCTGAATGCCACCTTTGACTTTCATAAAAAGTCAAAGGTAATCTGCTCTAGAGCATTTTCTCTTTGAAAATGCTCTAAAAAAAGCCCCCGCATAGCGGGGGCCTCATGCACGGAAAAGCCTTGCAGCTTGCTTGAGTTTAATTTGTCGAGGTCAGCCGCTCCTGCCCGTCCCACGCCGCGTCGGCCTTGGGCAAAGCAGGCAGCAACTGAAGCCAGGGATTGGTCTTCAGGTGTTCGGGGTCCTGTTGCAGCTTGCGGCTCATCTCCAGAATGGGCGGCACGATCTTCCTGATGTCGCCGGCAAGGGCCGGAGCAATGCCGTACTGCGTGGCCTGCGAGGCCAGATCAACGGCCTTCTGGCTGCATTCGGCAGAGGTCATCAGAGTATCCAGGGTCTTGGCCGGATTGTGGAAGCCCACGCTGTTCTCGGCCGAGACGTAATCCCAGAAGAGCTGGCCCTTGCGCACCATCTCGCGGGCCTCAGCCATCAGGGCGTCGTAGTCGGGCGCTCGCTCGCCCGTGTAATTGTTGGCCAGGCGCACAGCCTCATGCGCCCTGACCGAGAGGTCCTGGGCCCTGAGCAGTTGGTCAAAGGACTTCTTCTGGGTGTAAAGCACGCGCTCGCGCAAATAGTCGGCCGTCTTGTCCGCATGGCACTGGCGGCAGGCGCGCATTTCCTTGTCCTTCATGGGCGAGGTCATCCAATGGCTGGAAACCTTTTTGCCGTCCTCGCGCTGATACTGCATGTGACAGTCCGCGCAGGAAACCCCGGCCGCGCCGTGCGGGCCGTCCTGGAACATTTCGTAGTCGGGATGCTGCATCTTGATGATGCCCACCCTGGAAGCGCCATGCACAAAGTCCACAAAGGGACCCGGCTTGCCGGCGGCGTCCTTCTTGCCGTGCCCCTTGTAGTACTGGTACATGTCCTCGGGGTTCATGCCATTGTCCCAGGGAAAGACAGGACGCGCGGCCGGGCCGTTATCCTTGTGGGTGAAATAGTATTCCACATGGCATTGGGCGCAGACCAGACTGCGCTTTTCATTGCGGGACAGCCTGGCCCAGTCCTGGCCGGAGCGCTTCAGCCAGTCCTTGAGCGGCTCGGAATAGAGGCGCAGCTCCATCGTGGCGGGATTATGGCAATTGGCGCAGCCGATGGTTTCGTCCATGGCGTCGATCTTGTCCTTGCCGCGGAAGGTGTTGACATCCATGGACCAGAACTTGTCGCCGTATTCCTTGATCCAGTTCATCATTTTGGGCGTCTTGCAGTTCCAGCAGGTGGCCGGCATCTTGCCCTTGCCGTCCGCGCCCCAGCGGTTGAGGCGGTCGATATGCACAAAGTCCTCCACCGCGTAGGTGTGGCCGCGGGCTTCGTTGTATTCGTACATGAACGGGTAGCCCAGCCAGAGATTTTTCAGATAGGGCTGGGCATGCCTGAAGCCCTTGGGCAGAGGATTCACGTTGTCGTTCTTGCGGTAGGGCACGGAGCCCTTGTACTCGGTCATCACCTCGGATTCGTTGTTTTTCTGATACGAGGCGTGCTGCGAGGGAAACTCGGCCTTGAACGCCGAGAGGCGCGTTTCGTCTTCCTTGATGCTGGTTTTATAGGTCGGGGTCTTCAATGTCGTCGAAACATCGTCGCAGCCGCTGAGCAGCGCCGCTCCCAACAGCGCCGAGGCGGCGACCGCCAGGCTCAAGATCCGCTTATTCATACGCTACCGTCCTTGTGCTGATGGGCTTTTGGCGCATGTGGGCCACATTGCGGTGACAATCCACGCAATACGGTTTGGCGTCCATGCTGGCCACAGTGACATTTGTCCTGGCATGACAGGCCTTGCAGTTCTCGTTGACCACGTCGCGGGTGCTCGCGCTGGCCGGATAAGGCACGTCATTGCCCGCCAGGTTGCCCATGAAGTCGCGCAGGCCCTCCTGCGCCTTGAAGGGCAGTTTGGCCAGCAGATTGTGCGGGGCGTGACATTCATTGCAGGATCGGTCGGCGTGCGTGCCCATTTTGTGGGTCACCGCCGCCTCCTGCATGATATGACAACTGGCGCAGAACGGGCGCTGATCCGTTGCCGTCATGGCATAGGCCAGCACGCCGAAAAGCGCCGCGCCCGCCGCAACGCCGCCCAACAACCATTTGAGCCAGGGTCCATTGCGGGGTGTTCCCATAAAAAGCCTCCTTCACTCACTCCAGAACGTGCCGCCCCCATGACGGCAGTATTGACTTTGTGAATCAAGAAACATGCCAGGGAGCGTAAAAAAAGATATTCATAAGAGTCAGCTGGTTTGAAAGATATTCATAATGGTTATCAATACTGTGCTTGCAGGATTCAGAAAAAACAGACAAAAAATCAGAAAAAACAGACAGCAGCGGGCCCATGCCGCCTTCCGGAGATGTCATGCAACAGCTTTTTGGAAGCCGCCCTCTCCATGTGCTCTGGCTGCCCGTGCTTGCCTGCCTGCTCTGGCTGGGCCTGACTGTGGGCCTCTACAGGCATGCCGCGCAGGTGGAAGAAGCCCATCGCCTGGAGCTTGAGCACACCCGCCTGGCCACTGTGGCCCAGCAGCATCTGGACGCGCGCAACTGGAACGCAATTCACGGCGGCGTTTATGTGCCGGAAAGCGCGTACGGCAAGCCCAACCCCTGGCTGCCCGTCAGGAAGCGCACCCTGAAAACCGTTGACGGGCGCACTCTGGTGCTCGTGAATCCGGCCTATATGAGCCGGCAACTGGCTGAGCGCAACAGTCAGCCGGGCATCCGCATCGCGGTGATCAGCAACAGGCCTTTGCGCCCGGAAAATCAGTCCGACGCCTGGGAAAAGGAGGCCATCACCCAATGCGCCGAAGGGCGCGTGGAAATTTTCAGCCCCCCGGACGCCAACGGGCAGCGGCGTTTGCGGTTCTTGTCCGTGCTCATCGCCCAGAAAAGCTGCCTGCGCTGCCATGCCGACAGCCAGGAAGGGGAAGTGCTCGGCGGCATCAGCGTGAGCCAGGAGGCGGAACCGTATTTCCGCAACGCCGCAAGGCAGGAACGCAATATGCGCCTGGTCTACGTTCTGCTGGGCCTGACCGGCGTGCTGGGCATCGGCGGCCTGACGCTCAATCTGGCGCAGCGGCGCTGGCAGGCCGAGGAGACAAGCCGGATGAAGAGCGCGTTCATGGCGCGTTTAAGCCATGACATGCGCACGCCGCTCACAGCGATCCTGGGCATGAGCGAGCTGCTGCTCAAAGGCGGAGCCTCGCCCCGGGAAAACAAGCGCGTCCTGCGGTATCTGACGCAGGCAGGCGGCGCTTTGCTGGAAATGGTCAGCGACATAAGCGATCATGCCGCTCTGGAGCAGGGCGGCCTCACCTTGCGCGAAAAGGCTTTCGGCCTGCGCGAAACGCTTGCGCAATGCCTGGATATTTACCGCCCGGCCGCCGAGGCCAGGAATATCAGGCTCAGGCTGAGCGTGCCCGGTGATCTGCCTGATGATCTGCTCGGCGATGCCTTTCGGCTGCGCCAGGCTCTCGGCAACCTGATCAGCAATGCGGTCAAGTTTACGGAGCAGGGCGAAGTGCGGGTCACTGTACGGGCCGGGAATACGCGCCATACCCGTCTCACCCTGCAAATCAGCGTGCAGGACAGCGGCCCCGGCCTGCAACCCGAGGAAAGGGAGCGGATTTTTGAGAGCTTTCAGCGCGGTTCGCGCGCAGGCGGCGAACCGGGCACGGGCCTGGGCCTGAATATCGCGCGCACTATTGCCCGGCGCATGGGCGGGGATGTGCGGGTCGATGCCAGGCCCGGGCCGGGCGCCTGCTTTGTGCTGGAAGTGGTGCTGCGGCAAAACACGGCGCAGCGCAAGGAAAATGCGGCCAATGGGCATACAGCAGGCAAAGGGGACGCGCGATCCGCGGGCCTGCTGCGCGGGCGGCGGATCTTGGCGGCCGAGGACAACGCGACCAGCCGCTCTTTTTTGGAGCACGTCTTGCAAGGCGAGGGCGCGCACACGCATATAACCGCTGATGGCGCGGCCACCTTGGCCGCGCTGGCTGAAGGCCCGTGGGATCTGGTGCTGCTGGATGCGCGCATGCCCGGGCCGGACGGGCTGGAAGTCCTGAGGCGCATCCGGCAGGGTTTGGCCGGGGTGCCTCCGAACCAGCGGGTGATCATGTATACCGCGGCTCTGGACGCCGCTGATCAGGATCGCTGCCGCCGCCTCAAGCCGGACGGCATTCTGCTCAAGCCGGTGAGTTTCGCCAGACTTCGCAGCGAGCTGGAAAGTCTGCTGGCCCCCGAGCCGGCAAAAGAATCCGGGGCACACGAAGCCTGCGGCAAACAACCGCGCAAGCAGAATCCGCGTGAGGAGGCCGAGCCTGCTACGAACGCGCTCCCCGTCTGGGATCGGGAGGCTGCTTTGGCGGCCGTGGATAATGACCGGGAGTTGCTGGAGCACTTGCTTGCGGTTTTGCGCGTGGATTTGCGTGAAACGGCCGCGCAACTGCGCGCAGCCGTTGAGGCCGGGGAAGTCATGACCATCAGGCGGCTGGCGCATTCCTGCAAAAATTCGGCCGCAACCCTGCGGCTTGCGCGCCTGCAACAGGCTGCGGCCAGGACGGAAAAAGCCGCATCCGCAAGCCTTGCGGCAGCGGCAGATGAGTTGCAGGCAGCAGTGAGCGAGGCGCTGGCCCTGCTGCATGCGCTTGAGCAGGGGCAAGGAGGAGGCAACGGTGAACGGTTCTGAAAGCCCGCGGCAAAGAGCGCAAGGGCATGGCCTGGCAGCGGCGCGCCAGGGCAGGAGAACATAGTGGCGCGCATACTGGTGGTGGACGATGAGGCGCTGATGCGCACCATGGTTGAAGTGGTCTGCAAGCGCATGGGGCATGATGCGCTTGCGGCGTCCACGCTCAAGGAAGGGCTCAGCCTGGGTCGCCAGGGGGCTGACGTGGTTCTGCTGGACGTCTGGTTGCCGGACGGCAACGGGCTGGAGTTTCAACGGGAGTTCGCGCAACTGCCGGGCGTGCCGGACGTGGTGATCGTCACCGGACGCGGCGACGGTGACGCCGCCGAGGCCGCGTTGCGCTCCGGAGCCTGGGAGTTTCTGACCAAACCCCTGCAAATCCGCGATATCGAGCAATCATTGCGGCATATTCTGGCTTTTCGCCAGGGGCGAACGCCCGGCCCGGAAACGCTGCAAGTGGACAGCGGCCACATCCTGGGCTCAAGCCCGGGCATGAGCCAGGCCCTGAAGCATTTGGCGCAGGCTGCCCAGAGTGAGGTCAACGTGCTCATTCTGGGCGAAACCGGGGTGGGCAAGGAACTGTTCGCCAGGGCGCTTTTCCGCAACAGCAGCCGCGCGGCGCAACCTTTTGTGACCGTGGATTGCGCCTCCCTGCCGGAAACACTGGTGGAAAGCCATCTCTTCGGGCACAGCCGGGGCGCGTTCACCGGCGCGGAGCGAGCCCGCGAAGGGCTTTTGCTGGCTGCCCACAAGGGCACGCTTTTTCTGGACGAAGTGGGCGATCTGCCGCTGGCCATGCAGGGCGCTTTTTTACGGGCTCTGGAATTGCGGCGCTTCAGGCCGGTGGGCGAGGTGCGGGAAGTGGACAGCGATTTTCGCCTGGTGGCAGCCACCAACAGGGATCTGGAAAACATGGTGCGCACGGGCCAGTTCCGGGGCGATCTGCTCTACCGCCTCCAGGGCATTACCATTGTGGTGCCGCCGCTGCGCGAGCGGCGGGACGAAATCCCGGCTCTGGCCCGGCAGGCCGTGACCGGCTTTTGCCTGCGCAATGACCTGCCCGAAAAGGCCCTGGCCGAGCCGGTGCTGGACATGCTCCTGGAGTATCCCTGGCCCGGCAATGTGCGCGAGTTGATCCACGCCCTGGAGCGGGCCTGCCTTGCAGCGGGGCAAGGGGATCTGATTTTGCCGCAGCATTTGCCCACTCAGATGCGGGTGGCTGTGGCCAGACGCCGCGTGGGCAACGACCGGGAGCAAAGCCGGGTGCAGGAAGCGCCGGTGCGCGACGAAATGCCGGGGTACAACAGCGGGCTCGGCGCCGGGCTCGCGGAAAAAGCGGAACTGCCCAGCCTGCGGGCCTGGAAAGCGCAGGCCGAAGAGGAATATGTGCGGCGGGTTATGGCCGTAAGCGCGGGCGATGTGCGCCGGGCCGCGAGCATGGCCGGAATCTCGCGCGGCCATTGGTATGAGTTGATCAAAAAGTATCGGCTTTAGAGCGTTTTGCTCATGAAATTAGCCAAACGCTCTATGCGACAGCCCTGCAAGCTGCGGGCTTGCCTCTTTTTTTTTCAGGTTGTAGGTTGTACTCCCTTTTACCGTGGCTCTTCTCATCTGCAACGAGGATCACATGGCCCGCCGCAAGACAAAAAAGCCTCAGGACAGGCCCGGAACTCCCCCGCAGACCAAGTCTGCGCGCGCGCCCGGACAGACCGCGCCCGCCCCCCAGGATAGAGGGGACCGCGCCCCCCAGGCGCAGCCCGCCTCAGGCGGCATACGCAAAAGCACCTGCCTGATGGGCATGCTGGCAACGCTTGTGCTCGGGCTCTATCTGGGCAGCCTGCTGCCCGGCCTGCTCAACGCTCCCGAAAGTCCCCAGCCTGCCGCCCGCCAGACCGGGGCGACGGCACAGGCGCAACAGCCTGCGGCCTCAGGGCCGTCTCCGGCGTCCGCCAAAGACAATCAGCTCCCCATGCCGCCGGAGCTGGCCCAAAAAATCGCGGAGCTGGAAAAGCACGTTTTGGCCGATCCCCGCAACGCCGGGAGCTGGGCTGCCCTTGGCAATCTCTATTTTGACACGGGCCAGGCCAAACAGGCCGTATCGGCCTATGAACGCTCTCTGTCCATCGTGCCGGACAATGCCGACGTGCTGACGGATCTCGGCATCATGTACCGTGAGACCGGAGCCTTTGAAAAAGCCGTGGACAGCTTTCGCAAGGCCGTGGCCATCAAGCCCGACCATGAGAATGCGCGTTTCAATGAAGGCGTGGTGCTTTACTACGATTTGCACCGCAAAGACGAAGCCGTCGCAGCCTGGAAGCAACTGCTTGCCGTTAATCCGGGCGCGCTTTCGCCTGACGGAAAACCTGTTTCCGAGCTGATCAAGCATCTGCATTAGAGCATTTTCTCTTTGAAAATGCTCTGCTGACACGAAAGCGGCAGCCGCCGCAACGCGGCGTACATTCAGGCGAAAACCGCGTTTTTCGCCTGAATGCCACCTTTGACTTTCATAAAAAGTCAAAGGTAATCTGCTCTAGAGCGTTTTGCTCATGAAATGAGAGCATATTGCTTTTGAAACGCTCGCGGCGGCAGGAAAGCCGCGCCGCAAAACGTCAGGCAGTATACCGGCCTGCCTGCGCGAGCGATGCGGATGGGCGGCGCTCCGGTTCTGCGCCCGCAAAATTTCCGGTCGCAGGCGTTGTTTTGCGGATGAACAAGCGCATTGTGACGGCCGCAGGCTGCAAAAGTACCCAGGCTTACATACAGGCGGAATACTTATGGCAGATATCTTTCCCGGCAAGGCCTTCCTCTGGGGCCGAATCGCCGTCTTTTTGCTGTGTCTGGCCTGCTTCTGCCGGGGCGTCGACATCCAGGCGGCACAAGCCATGCTGCCCGCCTCGCCGGATGCCCCCAGCATGCCTCTCCTGCCAGGCCTTGACTGTTTCATCGACGAAACCGGCACCATGGATGTGGAAGAGGCCGCGGCCCCTGAAAACGCAGCGGCTTTTCGCCCCCTGGCGCTCAAGGAACTGCCGCGCGAATCCGGCGTCACCTGGCTGCGTTTCACCCTGGCGCCCTTGCCCGCGGGCCAACACCCCGCCACCATGCTCCTGGACATGGGCGAAAGCGTGCCCGGCGAGCCTGTCCTCTACGAGCCTGTTCAGAACAGCCTGAGCGGCGCGCTGGAATGGCGCGAAACCAGCCCGGCGCAACGCAACGTCCTTTTGCTGCCCGAGGCGGGCAAGGAAGCTCTGACCTGTTACATCCGGCTGGACGGCTTGCCCGGGCTGTGGTTTTCGCCCATAGTGCGCACTCCCCAGGATGCGGCAACCAACTGGGACAGCCTTGCGCGCACGGCGGCCATGCTGGCGCTTGGCGTGGTCATGCTGCTGTGTCTGCTGCGCGGTCTTTCCGAAAAAGGCCAATGGCGCATCTGGACGGCTCTGTATGTGGCCGTGGCCCTCGCCCAGGGGGTGATCGGCATGCCCGCCTTCGGCTCCGGCCATGTGGGCCCCGGCGACGCCTTCGGCGTGCTGGCGCCGGGCCTTGCCCTGATGCTGCTGCCGCATGTGGGCCGCCATTTGATGCACACCCGGAGCCGCTCACGCGCTCTGGACATCCAACTGCTGCTGCTTTCCCTGCCCGGCGCCGCCCTGGCCCTCTTGCCGCTGCTGCCCGGTTTCGCCTGGCTCATCCGCTATCTGAATCTCTGGCCTTTGGGCGCCCTGCTTTTTGTGCCCAGCGCTCTCGGAGCCTGGATCATGGGGCTTGGCGGGGCAAAGCGCTTTCTGCTGGGTTGTCTTTTGCCGCCCCTGTTCGTGGCCGCGGGCATCCTGGGCCTGGACAGCGGCTACGCCGCCAACCTCATGGCCTCGGCTCCACTTTGGGGCACGGCCTTGAGCGCGCTGATCATTGCCGCCACGAAAACGCCCCGCGACGCGGCGGAAAATGAAACCGACGCCGCCACAGGCAAAGGCGCGCGCGCCCCGGAAAACGCCGAGGCAATAACGGAAGAGGATGTCCTTACGCTGGAGCAGCCTCTTGACGATCCCAATCTGCGGCTGATTGCCGCCATGCCCGCCGCTCCCTCCCCGCACAACAGGGGAGAAAGCGACCTCACGCCCCCATCGCCGGCCTCGGCGGACCGCAACGCGCCTTCTGCGTCCGCCTCCCTGCCCGAATTTCTGGAAGACGCGTTGCGACTGCCCCTGGATCGCCTGCTGCGCGAGGGCGCGGCGCTTGGCCATTGCGCCTTGCCTCCGGCAGTGCGCCAATACGCGGAAAATATGCTGGACGCGGCTCGGGAGATGTCCAAAATACTCAGCAACCCCAATCTCTTGCATCAGGAGCAGGGGGAGAGCGAGCCGCGCGCTCCCTTTAATTTGCAGCACCTCATGCGCGAAGTGCATGATTTTGTGGCTCCTGACGCGGAATCCGCGGGCATCGGCCTGGCATGGTATATGCCGCCGCATCTGGGGCACATGTACGAAGGCGAGGCTCATGCCCTGCGCGACACGCTCTGCCTGCTGCTGGAAAGCGCGGTGCGGGCCACGGAGCACGGCGCCGTGCATTTTTCCGTGCGCCGCGCGCCCGAAAGCGCCGACGCCGGGCATCTGTTGTTCACAGTCACGGATACGGGCTCGGGCATGCCGCCGCAAAACCGTTCCAGCCTGGCCCTGACCAGAGCCTGGGAACTGGCGGGCGCGCACAAGGGCTTTTTGGGCGTGGAATGCACTCCCCACGGCACAAGCATCGCCTTTACCCTGCACCTCACATATCTTGAGCCGGATGCGTCCGCAGAATCCGGAGGGGAAAAAAGCGCCCAGGCGCATGTGATCATTGCGGCCCAGGGGGCCACGGAGCGGCAAGCGCTGCTCCGGATGCTTGAAGCCTTGCCCTGCCGCGGCAGCGCAGCCCGCAATGTGGATGAGGCATTGGAATTGAGCGCCACGCAACCGGCCCTGCTCGTGGTTATGCAGTATCCGTCCCACAGCACGGCCACGGTTGACGCACTGTGCCGGTTTCAGGAGGATGCCCTGGCCGGGGGGCTGCCTTTCTGCAAGGCTCTGGCAATCACCAAAGACGACAGCGGCTGGGATGCCCTGGCCGACGTGGGCTTTACGCACGCCCTGCTGGAACCGGTGGAGAGCGAGGCCTTTTGCCGTACCGTACAGGAAATTCTGGATGAGGCGGCTCTGTCCGTTCCCGCAGGGCCCGTGCCGGAGCGGCCGTTGTCCGAGCCGCCCCCCCCGGCTCCCGAGTCCGGCGCAAAGGAATTTGAGAGCATGTCCGGTGCGGACGCTTTTGCGCCGCAGGCTGCAACCATGCCGTCTGAGAAGCCGGAAACCCAGGCCGGGCGGTCGCCTCTGCCGGATCTTTTCGGGTCCGAAAGCGGCGGCGACAGCGGCGCATCCCTGAAAATCCCTGACCTTACGGCTCTGCCTGACCTGCTGAGCTTCGCGGAATCCTTGCGCGGCCCTCTGGAAAGCGCGCCGGGCCCCAGCCGGAGCCGGCCCCAGGGCGGCTTGTCTACCGATCCGCCGGCCGATGCCGCACCCCTGCCGGACATTGACCTGCCCTTGCCCTCTGCATTCCCCGATGATCTGAGCGCGGCTCCTGCGCGCCTGACGAGTTCACAACAGGAACCAGGCCTGCAAGAGCTCACCTTGCCGGGACTTTTCGCCAATCCCCATGCGCCCGGCGATCCGGTGACGGGCGCGGCCCTCACGCCTGAAAAAGACACAACCGGGACCGGGAATGCAGAGCCGCGGGAGCCGCTGCCCGGCACAGAGGAGCCCACGGAAACGGCAGCAGCCGTGCAGGCGGAGTTTTCCGCCGTTGCGGGCCTGGAAGGCCCGCTCTGGGCCGCAGAAGACCTCCAGGCGCAACAATCCGAAGCGCCCGGCGGCAGGCAGGAACCGCAGCACGGCTGTGAAAAGCCGCTCCCGGCCGCAGCGGAAAAAAAGACGCAGCGCGAAACCCAAACGCCGTCTTTTGCAGCAGCAGCCGAGGCGGCCGCTCCCCGAACGTCCGGCGAGGCTCAAACCGCTGCCCAGGCCGCCGCCCCGGAAGCCGCAGCGACGTCTTCTGTCCGTCCCCATGACCGCCCTGCGGCAGAAACGGCTGCGCATACGGCGTCGCCGGCTCCAGCTCCTGACGCTGCCGCGTCCGCCCCGGCGGCAAACACGGTTGCGGAGCTTGCCGAGCCTGACGCGCCTCAGGCGCGGGCGAGCGAGGCCACTGTGGAAAGCGCGGCGGCATCTCCGGCATTGCCGGTCACGACCGAATCCAGGAAGCCTTCCTGCGCGCCCACAGTTGCAGCTTCACCTGTGCCGCAGCCGGGAACGCCCCCCGAATCCGCAGCGCGCGCGGCTTCGGCGCGGGACTATGTCGGCCCGGGTCTGGCCGGGCCCGACGAATGGGTAGGCGAACCCATGCCCATCGGCAGCGCCCTGCCGGCCGTACCCCCCGGGTCGCAGGCGTCGACAAGCGAATCCGCGGCGCAGACGGCGGCGCGCAAGCCTTTGGGCTTTGCCGCGCGCGCAGCAAACTCCGGGTCACGCGTGGCTTGCAGCGTGAGCCCCAAAGCAGCGCGCCCCACAGCCGAAGGCTATATCAGCCCCAGTTTGTCCACGCCCGGCGAGTGGGTGGGCGAGCCCGTGCCGGTTCCCCCCAAAAACACCCCCCCCGAATCTGAGCCGGCCAGACGTGAGCCGCGCGCTGCAAGCGCCAAGGAGTCCGGTCAAGAGCGTGTGGGAGTCGGTTTGAGCTTCAAGCCGGCCAACGCTCAGGCCGTCCAGGGGCAGCTCGTCTCGGGGGCGGTCGGCACGCAGCCTTCAGCGACCCGGCCCGAAACTCCCGGCTTTGAAACCCTGTCTGCCCCCACGGAGGACGCTTCTGCGGCCCCGGAGACCGGGCAGCCGGGCGCTGCGCCGATTTCCGGGGCGCCTCCTGAGCCCGGCGCGGCTGCAAGCTCCTTTATGGATTTTATTGCCGGGGCAGCGCCTGCCCAGGGCGCAGGCACAGGGGCCGGCGAGGCTCTTGCGGCTTCGCCGTCTCGGGACCCAATCCAGCCCGACTCTGCGCCCATTCCCGAGCCGCAGCCTGCCGCTGCGGAAAAGCCTGCGGCTTTGACCCCGAATGACGCAGGCCGCAGTCTATGCCCGTCTCAGGAAAGGGACGACGCCATCCTGCTTTTGGTGGAGCGTCTGGACGCGGCCCTGCAAGATGCCCAAAAAGGCTTTCAGAGCCGTCGCGGCGCTGTGGTGGGCGAGGCTGCCGGGCGCATTGCCGCGGAATCGGAATCCTACGGCTTCCGCGTTCTTGCCCGCATGGCCCGCTGCGTGGAGCGGGCGGCCAAAGCCAACGACCTGAATGCGCTTGAGGATTTGCTGCCGGAACTCGCCGTGGCCGTGGAGCGCAACCGGATCGCCCTGACCCCCCGTAAATGAGCCCTGGCTTTCGGAATACATTGGACATTGCCCCTGACTTCCTGAAAACGCCCGTTCTCGCAAGAGCGGGCGTTTTTAGAGCGTTTTGCTGATTTCATTAGAGCATTTTCACTTTGAAAATGCTCTGCTGACGCGAAAGCGGCAGCCGCCGCAACGCGGCGTACATTCAGGCGAAAACCGCGTTTTTCGCCTGAATGCCACCTTTGACTTTCATAAAAAGTCAAAGGTAATCTGCTCTAGCAAAACGCTCTAAAAGCAATGGAGAAGCACAGGCAAATGGCTTGCGCAAAACGCTGCCTCATGCAAAAATGTGTTCCCCGGTCAGGACAAAACTGCCGACCGATCAGGCAGGTTTCTGTTCCTGCATCTGCGGTATGCCGCGAGAACCGTTCCGGTTTGGCATTGCTTGCAACCGTTTTTGCGTCGTCTGTACTCACAAGCGTCTCGGGACGAGGCGTTTTTTCGCGGCAACCTGCCGAAAGGCGAACATTCTTCTGCACAGTCAACAAGGAGCACTCATGAGTTACAGCAAAATTCTTTTGCCGGTGAGCGGCAAAAACCGCGGCGAACGCGCGAAAAAAGCCTTGCAGCATGCCATGCAGCTTTGCGCGGGCGAGATTATCCTTCTGCACGTCACGCCGCCGCTGTCCCAGATGGTGGGCGGCGAGGCCCACGCCCAGTTAAAGCGGGAAGAAAACGCCCAGGGCCAGACCTGCCTCGGCCCGGTGATCCAGGAGCTGGAAAAAGCCAAAATCCCCTTTCATGCGCGCGTGGAAGAAGGCACCCCCGCAGAAACCATTGTTCGTGTGGCTCACGAGGAAAACGCGGATCTGATTATCATGTTCACTGACGGACGGGACGGGCTTGAAGATCTGCTCATTGGCTCCATAACCGAACGGGTTCTGCGCAATACCGACACCGCGCTGCTGGTCGTGCGCCGCTAGCGGCCGGGCCGGGAACGACGATCTTGCTGATCCTGCTGCTGGAAGTCCTGGGCCTGTTGGCCGTCCATGCCCTTTCCTGGGTGGCGGTGAGCCATGCGCTGTTGACCAAGCGCGATCCGCGCTCGGCGCTGGGCTGGACAGTCACGGCGCTGCTCCTGCCCATCCTCGGGCCCCTGCTCTATGTTCTGTTCGGCATCAGCCGGGCCGAGAGCCGCGCCAGCCGGATCATGCGCCAACAGGCCGCCATTGAGCCGGAATACGCGCATCCTGTCTGCCCGGCGGAACCGCCGGAGTTTGTGCCTGAAAATATTGCGTTTATGGAGCATCTGGGCCGCCGCCTGACGGATCAGCATTTGTGCGGCGGCAATGCCCTTACGCCCCTGCACAACGGCAACGAGGCCTATCCGGCCATGCTTCAGGCCATCCAGGAAGCCAGGCGGCAGGTTTTTCTCGCCACATACATTTTCAATGCCGGAACCACGGGCGCGGCCTTTGCCGAAGCCCTGGCCGCAGCGGCCGCGCGCGGCGTGGACGTGCGGGTGCTCGTGGACGGCATCGGCACGCTCTATTCCTGGCGCAAGCCCTGGAAAAAACTCCCGGAATACGGAGTGCGGGTGGCTCTTTTTCTGCCACCCAAGCTTTTTCCCCCCAATCTGAGCATCAACCTGCGCAACCATCGTAAAGTCCTGGTGTGCGACGACATCGGCTTTACCGGCGGGATGAATATTTCCGACGACAATATCCTGAGCAATCGGAAAAACTGTGTGCAGGATGTGCATTTCCGCTGCCTGGGACCCGTTGTCAACCAGTTGCGCCGCGCTTTTCTGCTCAACTGGGGCTTTTGCACCGGCGAATACGGCTCGCTGCCCCCGTTTTGCCCCAGCCCCGTGGGGGACAGCCGCTGCCGCATCCTCATGGATGGCCCCGGCTCCCAGGCGGATATCCTGAATGATCTCTTTTGCGGGGTCATCAACGGCGCGCGGCGCTCCGTGCGGATTATGACGCCCTACTTTCTGCCCTCCCACGAGCTGATGTCCAGTCTGCGCTCCGCAGCCCAGCGCGGGGTGGACGTGCGCGTGGTGCTGCCCGGCAAGAACAACCTGCCCTATGTGCACTGGGCCACCTTCAGGATTTTGCCGGATCTGCTGTCCGCCGGGGTGCGCATCTGGTACCAGCCGCCGCCCTTTGCGCACACCAAGCTGCTCGCTGTTGACGGCTACTACAGCCAGATCGGCTCGGCCAATCTGGACGCCCGCAGCCTGCGCCTCAACTTCGAGCTGAATATGGAAGTCTTTGATCCCTCCTTCCACACGCTGGTGGCCGGGCATGTGAACAGCACCATTGCCCGCAGCCGCGAAATCTGTCTGCGGGATCTGCAACGTCAACCCTTGTGGGTCAAGTTGCGCAACGCTGCCTGCTGGATTTTTTCACCCTATCTCTAGAGCATTTTGCTTTTGAAATGTAAACACATTAAAAGAAGAGAGTGTTAACGTATTGGAATAACTCTATTTAATTTTTTTTGTCAAAATTCTTTCTAAAATATCTCTTGTCTGGCATCCGCAAATCAGCTTAAATTGAGGGCTATCACAGTCTCCAAGAGTTAGCAAGTAAAATGGAGGCCAGCATGGCCGAGATTCCCCAGCCGACCGGAAAGCGTATCAAGAGCCAATACATCGGCGTCTATTTCCGTTACGGCAAGGGCCGCATGTGCCCTGACGGCAAGCCGGACAGATGTTACGACATCACCTACAAGGACAAGAGCGGCAGAGTGATCTTTGAGAAAGTCGGCTGGCGCTCCGAGGGCTACACGGTCCAGGATGCTCTGGATCTGCGGGGGGAGCGTGTGCGCAAGCTCCGTCATCCCGAATTGTTCGGAGGAACGCCGCCGTCTCTTCCTTCCGGCATAACGGTTGACGAAGCCTGGGCGGTCTTCAGGAAGAACTGGCTGCCGAATCTGAAAGATCAATATATCATTGCAAGAAACTATGAAAATCATATCCGGCCCCGTTTCGGGGCCAAGCATATTCTTGCCCTTTCGGAGCTGGATATTGAGAATTTCAAGCAGGAGCTGTTGAGCAGGGGCGGCAGGCAGGGCAAAGCCTTGAAAGCCGCGACAGTGGCAAAAATCCTTTCCGATTTCAAACGGATTGTGAGCAGGGTCTTCAAATGGAATCTTGTGGAGGGGAAAAATCCGCTTGCCGGGGTTACGGTAAAAAACGCCTTTGTAAAAAGGGAGCGGTATCTGACCCACAAGGAGGCCGAGCAGATTCTTGACGGGCTCAGCCTTGTGTCATGCAACCTGTACCACATAGCAAGAATCGCCCTGTACACGGGGCTCAGGCTGGGTGAAATCCTGAATCTGCGGGGAAGCGACATCAATATCTCCCAGGGAATTATGCGTATCAGAGACGGTAAAACCGGCGAGAGAACCGCATACATTCCGAAAAATTTTGAAAATGACCTCAGGAAGCTCATACCCGCCGACACTTCCGCATTTCTGTTTACAGGCAGCAGAGGCCAGAAACTATCCGGCCATGTCACATCCAACGCTTTTGCAAAGTTCATGGAAGAAACCGGCCTGAATGGTTCGACCGTTGATAATGAGCACAAAATCGTCTTCCATACGTTCAGGCATACGTTTTGTTCCTGGCTGGCCATTGAGGGAGTGCCGTTATTTACCATTGCCAAGCTGGCCGGGCACAAGACCATCAGCATGACCGAGCGGTATGCGAAACTTTCCCCAAGCATTCAAAAGGAAGCCTTGAATCATCTGGGGAAATTTTTCGTTTAGTTCTAAACATATCCCGTAATCTCTCGCTCACATTCGTCTATTTTCGTATTCTTGCGTATACTGTCGTAAGAATACCCTATCTTTCATACACTCTCATATTTTCCCGTAATCTCTCGTATATCGCAAAAAATTATTGAAGTTTTTCCAAAAAATACGATAGACTACGAGTAGCAATGGAGACAGGACAGGTAAAGTGGTACCACTTTTCAAGTGGTCCACTTTACGTCCTGCCCCCTCAACGCCGGGGGTGGCTTGCTTATTCGCCTTCGGCTCAACGCTAAAGACAGGAAAACATCATGGAAGACAGTCGGACCAATGGACAGGAAGTCACCGCGCAACCTATTGAAAACATTGTGCGGATTGACGACGGCAAGATGTTCACCACCTCGCTGATCGTGGCGCAGGCGTTCGAGAAGGAGCATAAAAACGTGCTTCAGAGCATCCAAAACCTGGAGTGCTCTACGCAGTTTAACCAGCTCAATTTTCAGCCCGTTGAATACAAGGATGCCAAGGGGGAACTGCGTCCCGCCTATCGCCTGAGCCGCGACGGCTTCGCGTTCCTGGCAATGGGCTTCACGGGCAAAAAGGCGGCGACCTGGAAAGAGAAATTCCTGGAGGCCTTCAACGCGATGGAAAGGGCACTGTTGGTCCAGAGAGGTGAAGAGAGCGCCTCACTTGCCCACGATGAGGCTCCTTCCTTGCCCGAAGAACCACATCCCAGCCGTTTTTTCAGGCCCAGAAGAAAAATCGGAAAGAGCGAGCTGGCAGCGCTTAACGGCCTTCTTCGCTTGGAAGCCCTGATCCAAAAGGATACATGGGAAAAAGCCGTTGAGCGGCTTTGCCAACGAATGCACATTGAAAATATTGTGGAACTCCCCAAGGGCAAATTCCATGAAGCCATTGTTCAGATCTTTGAAGTTCTCTTCCTTGTAAAAAAAGACAAGCATCAGGAAGTAATGGCCTCCACAGATGAATTGCGCCTTACCTTGCAGGGCATGATCAGCTTTTGGAATACTTTATCAGAATATAAAGAAACAGAGATTCGTACCTACGTTTTCAATCGTTGCGGCGTGGACAGTTTGGACGAGCTTGGGACGGAGCGTGATCTGTTCAAAGCGATTCTGGCGGTCTGGAGCGGCTTCTCCAATCATAGCCTGAAATGGAAATACTGGTAATATGTCGTCTCCCGAGAAAAGGCCCAAACGCACGGAGCAGATCAAGGCCTATGTGACGCCCCGGGAGTTCACTCTTATCATGGAGTCCAGCGAGCGCGCCGGGCTGAGCATGTCGGAGTTTGCCCGGCGCGTGTGCCTGGGCTTCCGGGTTGAGAGTCGGGAAGACCAGCAGGCCAGGCGGGAACTGCTCAAGGTCAATGCCGACTTGGGACGGCTGGGCGGCCTGCTCAAGCAGGCCCTGACCAGCGGCCACAAGGAACAGATTTATGGCCTGCTCCACAAGATTGACCAGCTTCAAGCCAATCTGAAGGCAAAGATCAGGGCATTATGATCAGCAAACGCATTCCGTGTGCGCCCCAAAATGATAACTACGCCCGGCTGGCAACGTATATTGCCGCCGGGCGTGAACATGACATGCAGCAGGAGCTGAGCGATGGACAACGGCACTACGATCCGCAGCGCCACTTTGAAGCAGATCAAGGCCTTGCCGGAAACCGCCTGCGCAGGCTGTCCGAATGCAATCTGGCATCGTATTCTCAAGGGCAAAAAAGAGGAGTTGCGAGTTTTCTGTCTGTTGATGCACGCGCTGATCGACGAGCCGCTGAGCGCGTGCGACGGGACACAGATTTTCCCGAAGATGTAAAGCCTGAAAAATGCCTTATGAGCTGGTGCGCCGGTTGCTGGGCCGGGGATGATTACGAGCTGGCCATGCAGGAAGTGGCCGATACCCAGGCGCTTAATACACGCACCAGCCAGGAGAAAACCTATCACCTGATTGTGAGTTTTCGGCCGGAAGATGAAAGCAGGCTGACGCCGGAAGCGTTCAGGGCCATTGAGGATCGCTTTGCCCAGGCCTTGGGTCTGTCCGAGCATCAACGGCATTGCGGCGTGCATGTGAACACCGAAAACATGCACATGCACGTGGCCTACAACCTGATCCACCCGGAAAAGCTGACGCGCGTGGAGCCCTGGCGGGACTACATCAAGCGTGACAAGCTGTGCCGGGAGCTGGAACGCGAATACGGCCTGGTTGTGGATAACGGCCGCGATCCGGCCCAGGCGCGCGGGCTTGGCGTGAAGGCCGCAGCCGTGGAGGCGCACTCTGGCCAGCAATCCTTTGAAGGCTATGCCCGCGACCAGGGCGAAAGCATTCTGGCCATCCTGGAAAATGCGCGTTCCTGGGAAGACGCGCATCAGGCTTTTGCCCGGCATGGCCTGGAGCTGAAGCCGCGCGGGGCCGGGCTGGTGATCAAAAACCGGCATGGCCGACACACGGCCAAGGCCAGCGCCGCGCATCGGGACTTGTCCCTGAAGAAGCTGGAAGCCCGCTTCGGAGCCTTCCAGCCGCCCAGGGAAAAGCTGCCGGACAGCGAGCGGCGCTATGGCGCGGATCCTCTTCAGAAAGCGCCGAACCGAAACCGGCTTTGGCAGGAGTTCCAGGAGCAGCGCCAAGAGCAGAAAGCGGCCCTGGAAGCTATACGCCAAAAATGGGAACGGCAGCGGAGGGAATTGCAGCGCAGGCCCATTGCGCGCAGAACCCGCGCAAATCTTATGAAAATGGCCCGCCAGTATGAGGCCGAAGAGATCCACGCCGCGCGCATGAAACAGGGAGCGGGCAACTGGCTGGATTTTCTGCGGCAGAAAGCCGGGCAAGGCGATGAAACCGCTTTGGCCGTGCTGCGCTCCAGAAAAGAGGAAGTCGCGCCGGATCTGCCTGCAATTTCCCAGGAACAGGAGCGCGTGCAGGCCCGCGCGGCCTATCTGGCCCACAAGACCGTGATTCTGGAGAACGCCGTTTTATCGGCCAGGGCAAAAAATCGTCTTGTGGGCGTGGCCCTGATGCAGAGCGTGGCCAGCGGAGCCACGGCCAGAATCAGCAAGCAAGGCAGCGTGATCTACACCCTGCCTGACGGCGGGAAAATCTGCGACACAGGGCGCAGCATCAGCTTCAGCCCTGAGGCCAGGGAAACGGCCCTGGCCTACATGGCCGCCAAGTGGGGCGTAAAGAGCCGCGCCCAGGATCGGACGTCAGGGGAGAGTGTGTACATTTTGGCCAGTGGCCAGAAGGTTTTTGAGCGGAAAGGGCGGAATGTCTTTGAGCGGCCTGCCGCCGTGCAGCGGCAGCGGGGGTTGGAGCGGGGTAAGAATCAAGGAGGTATAGAGCGGCAACAGGCAAGATCATCAAGTTAGCGTGACATCTCAATATGTTTCACACGAGATTTATGCATCAGAACCGTTCCACCACCAAAACTCCATGAACGGCTAGGAATGCCCGCTTGAGTTATTTGCTCCATTGCACATCAAAAGAGCTTCTTCCATGCATCATGAACCATTATTAGAGCATTTTGCTTTTAACTTTTTACATAGCCACAGGATTTAAACCATCCTTCAGCGTCTTTTTGTGTGATACAACTTAATGCTTTTCCAATGGACTTGTACAGTTCATCACATGTTTTTGCTTTCATACCCCGAAGTAATTGTTTCACTTTGCTCCACATCTTTTCAATGGGATTTAAATCCGGGCTGTATTCTGGAAGGAAAATATACTTGCAGCCTTTTTCCCTTATCAAGTTTTGGGCTGTTTTTGATTTATGGACATTCAAATTATCCATTATAACAACATCGTTAGCTTTAAGCGTTGGAAGAAGAAATTTTTCAATATAAGCATTGTACATTTTTCCATCCAGTGCCCCATCAAAAACAACACTGCAAGTTTCTCCCGTTACCCGGATTGCTGAAAGTATGCTTATCCTTTCCCAACGTCC
>NZ_JAAKEH010000019.1:0-54969 GCF_011039095.1 Desulfovibrio sp. ZJ200
CTGGACACGGACTCGACAGCAACATTCTTTTTGGATTTTGTGTTGCCCTTTGGGGTAGCGAGCAGTTTCGCCTTGAGATTGGAGAGCAATCCGGCACTCAAGTCGGAAACAGGCAGATCGTGGATTTTAGCTTTGAGGTGGACGCGATACTGACTGTAGTGCTGGTCAACGTATTTCCCCTCACTGCGGCCCCATATGAGGTAGGCGTCCACGAGCTGTCCGACCGTTACCCTGTCACGGGCTGCGGGGTCTATGCCGGTATCGGCGATTTCGGCAATGAATTTTGCCCGTTCACGTTTGGCCAATGCGGGCCGGACACCCTCACTGTGCCTGCCGACCGTTTTCCAGTGCCCCTTGCCCTGAGCATCGGTATAGCAAAAACAGTAGATGCGATCCGGCTCTCCCGTCTTGGGGTTGCGTTTCTTGGAAGACAGGCGATAGAAAACGCCTTCAAACTTCGTTTTTATGTATTTTCGGGTAGTTACGTCGTTCATGGAAGCATGATAACGGCGAATCCCTCAAAAGGGAAGATGATTATCCATCCATTATCCAAAATGGATTTTCGGGATAAAAATGATGAAAATAATTATTTGTTTTTATTAATAGTTTTTGGGTTATTCATGAAAATATGTGAGGGACGTTGAGAGTCACTCATATATAAATCCCTGGAGCATTTTTTGATTGAAAATATCCATTTTCAATAACTTCGCTGCCATCATTTCGCGTCCAGAGTGCGCTATTGGCGCTCATTTGGCGCGGGCGCCAGCTAACACTGTCGCCAGGGTATTTAGCTAATTTCATGAGCAAAACGCCCTAGAGCAGATTACCTTTGACTTTTTATGAAAGTCAAAGGTGGCATTCAGGCGAAAAACGCGGTTTTCGCCTGAATGTACGCCGCGTTGCGGCGGCTGCCGCTTTCGCGTCAGCAGAGCATTTTCAAAGAGAAAACGCTCTAACCTGAATTCAGGCAGGCATTGACGGTGCAAAAGGCTTTCGCTTTGGTGGCTGGCTGCCTATCCTCTTCCATCAAGCAGTTTTATGCCTTGTAGCTTGACAATGTGAGCATAATAGGCATACTTTTTCAAGAGGAGGAACTATGGCCACGACAAGCATGAATATCCGCATGGACAGCACGATCAAAAGGCAGGCTCAGGAGCTTTTTGCCACTCTGGGCATGGATATGACGACAGCGGTTAATATTTTTCTCCGGCAATCCATCCGGCGGCAGGGGCTTCCCTTCGACGTGGCGCTGAACAGACCAAACCGCGAGACGCTTGAGGCCATTGCGGAAGTGCGGGAAATGAAGAAGCACCCTGAACGGTACAAGGGCTATACCGATGTTGACGCCATGATGAAAGACATGCTTGCGTGATGTTCATTGTCAAGCCCACAACGAAATTTAAGAAGGACGTAAAGCGTGCCCGGCGGCGGGGCTACGATCTGGACCTGCTGACTGCTGTCATCAATCAGTTGGCTGCCAAGAAATCGTTGCCTGCAATAAATTGTAATCATCCAATGTCTGGAGACTATGCCGGATGTTGGGAATGCCATATTGCTCCAGACTGGTTGCTCATTTATGAGATTGATGAGCAAGAGACTTTTTTATATCTGACCCGAACCGGCACACACAGCGATTTGTTCTGAGGAAAGCTCTTCGGATAACATTGTAACCTGCCTCGCTCGGATGCAGTGATAAATCAGGGCTGGTGAGAGTGTTACGCGGATCGGTATGCTTCCGGATTCCGCCACTCCTCGGGCGCTGTGGGGCTCGGGCAAATATGCTTTAGAGCAGATTACCTTTGACTTTTTATGAAAGTCAAAGCTGGCATTGAGGCGAAAAACGCGGTTTTCGCCTGAATGTACGCCGCGTTGCGGCGGCTGCCGCTTTCGCGTCAGCAGAGCATTTTCAAAGAGAAAATGCTCTAAGGGCCTCTTGTGCCAAAAACAGCGCAACCAGCCGCGTGACGCTCTCCTGCAGGCGGGGGCTGTCCTGACAGGCTGCCCGGCTATGCCATCATAAAAGCAGTCTGCTGGTCCCGCTGTCCAGCAAGGTGTTTGAACATCCAGCAAAGTATTTTTGAAATGGTAAATTATCAATAATACCACACTATTATCTGACAAATTTTATCCGTCTCGTGCAGCCTGACGAAGCCGGCAGGCACAACACCCGATGCAGGGCAAGGCGTTGAAAGATCGCAAAAATTTGTTTTTGCCGCTGATCCCGCCGGGAGCCTGTGCAGGGCATACGCCCTGAGAGTGCATCTGCCCTGGGATGAAAAACACCGTGGCTTGGCTTTTGGGCCGGCTCTGTGTAAACTGCCGTAAACTTCCGTGAAGGTGCCCCATGCGACGACTGCCCTGGCCTGACTATTTCATGAATATCACCTACCTGGTGAGCGAGCGATCCACATGCACCCGCCGCAGGGTGGGCGCCGTGGCCGTCAAGGACAAGCGCATCCTGGCCACAGGGTACAACGGCGCTCCGGCCGGCGTTCCGCACTGCCTTGAAGTGGGCTGCCTGCGCGAGCAACTGGGCATCCCCTCCGGCCAGCGGCATGAAATCTGCCGTGGTCTGCACGCCGAGCAAAACGTGATCATCCAGGCCGCAGTGCACGGCATCAATATTCAGGGCGCTGAGCTCTACTGCACCACCCATCCCTGCGGGCTTTGCAGCAAAATGCTGATCAACTGCGGCATCCGCCGTATTTTCTACACCGAGGATTATCCGGACGATCTGGCCGCAGCCATGCTCAAGGAAGCAGGAGTGCTTGTGGAGCAGTTCAATTTCACGCCGCCTCTTATCCGGGATCTGGCCGGAAAAACGCCTGACGGCAGGCTTCAGCCTTTGCCCGGCTGCGCAACCGCGACAGGATGTGAAGAGGGCTGCCATGACTGAGCCGGATTTTGCGCCGTTCATGCGTGAGGCCTTGCGCCTGGCAGAATTGGGGCGCTGGAAAACCTATCCCAATCCCGCGGTCGGCGCAGTGCTGACGCGCGACGGTCGTATTCTGGCCCGAGGGTATCACCATGCGGCCGGCAAGGCTCATGCCGAGATCGAATGCCTGAAAGACGCTGCCGCCCAGGGCGTGGATACGCGCGGCTGCACGCTGGTGGTCACCCTGGAGCCCTGCAACCATCAGGGGAAAACCCCTCCCTGCACCCAGGCGATTCTGGATGCGGGCATCAGCCGGGTGGTCATGGGACTTGCCGATCCCAATCCCCTGGCCGCGGGAGGCGCCGCGCGCCTGCGCCAGGCCGGGGTGGAGGTGATCGAGCATGTCTGCGAGCAGGAATGCCGCGACATGCTGGCGGATTTTCTGATCTGGCAGAACCTGGATCGTCCTTATGTGCTCCTCAAGATGGCGGCAACCCTGGATGGCCGCATTGCCACGCGCAAAGGCCAGTCCCAGTGGATCAGCTCGGAGGATTCGCGCCGCGAGGTGCACAGGCTGCGGGCAGACATAGGGCTGTGCGGCGGCGCTGTGCTGGTGGGCGGCGGCACTTTCAGGGCCGACAACCCCCGGCTCACGGCCCGCGGCACATCCGCGGCAGACCCGCAGCCCCTGGCCTGCGTGCTCACGTCGCGTCTGCCCATGCCTGACGCGGACTTTCATTTGCTCAAGGATCGGCCGGACCACACCATCTTTCTGGCTTCGCCCGCAGCCGCGGCTTCCACCACAGCCCAGGCTTTGCGCCAAAAAGGCGTGCGCGTTCTGGCTCTGGGGCCCGCCCCGCGCGGCGGCCCGGATTTTCTCGGCATGTTCCAGACGCTGCGTCGGGAGTTGAACTGCCCGTATGTGCTCTGCGAGGGCGGCGGCAAACTCGGCCTTGCCCTTTTGGAAGCCGGTTTTGTGGATGAGTTCCGCTTGCACCTCTCCCCCATGATCCTGGGCGACAATGACGCGCACCCCCTGTTCAGCGGCCGCGCCCCCCTGGATCTGAGCGAAGCGCTGCGCCTGCGCGTAAGCAGCATGGGCCTTTGCGGCGGCGACATCCACATCACTCTTCGCCCGGCGGCCCCGACCGCCGGAGATTGACAGTATCCGGGAGAGCGCGGCATGTTCACGGGCATCATCCAGGGCCAGGGCACAATCGTGGCCGTGCGCAAAAGCGGCGCGGAATGCCGCCTGGACATTCAACCGCTTTTTACCCTTGAAAATCTGACGGACGGCGAATCCATTGCGGTCAATGGAGCCTGCCTTTCCGTGGAAATGCACAGGCCGGAGAGTTTTACGGCCTATGCCTCGGCCGAAACCCTTTCGCGCACCACATTGGGCAAACTCGCCAGGGGAGACGCGGTCAACCTGGAGCGCGCGCTTGCCGTGGGCGACCGCCTGGGCGGCCACCTGGTCAGCGGCCATGTGGATTGTCTGGCCACAGTGCTGGAAGTGCGGCCCGCCGGGCAATCCCTCTGCTGCCGTCTCACTTTTCCGACCGCCTACGGTTCGGAGGTCATTCCCAAGGGTTCGGTGGCCCTTGACGGAATCAGCCTTACGGTCAATGATTGCGGTTCGGATTTTCTGGAAATCAACAGTATCCCGGATACGCAGAAACGCACAACCATGCGCCTCTGGCGTCCCGGCGTTCATGTCAATATGGAAACGGATCTGATCGGAAAATACGTGCGCCGCCTGCTGGGCCCGTGGCAGACAAAGGCAGCGGAAAAACATACGCAAATCAGCAGGGAATTTTTGCTCCGAACCGGCTTTATCTAGAGCAGATTACCTTTGACTTTTTATGAAAGTCAAAGGTGGCATTCAGGCGAAAAACGCGGTTTTCGCCTGAATGTACGCCGCGTTGCGGCGGCTGCCGCTTTCGCGTCAGCAGAGCATTTTCAAAGTGAAAATGCTCTAGCCGTGCAAGGATCGACACAACGCTTTGCCGTCATCATCAGCAGGAGTTGCCATGAGCACTGTCACGACCATTGCGGGTCAGTTGGACGCCAGAGGCCTCAAGGTGGCCATTGTTGCCACGCGCTTCAATGATTTTATTGTGGACCGCCTGGTGGGCGGCGCGCTGGACTATCTTGAACGTCACGGCCTTGAGGCTTCCGGCATCACCCTGGTGCGTATTCCCGGCGCCTTTGAGCTCCCGTTGATCTGCCAGAAACTGGGCGCCTCTCAGAAGTATGACGGCATTCTGGCCCTGGGCGCGGTGATCCGCGGCGGCACGCCCCATTTTGACTATGTTTGCGCGGAAGCCAGCAAGGGCATTGCCCAGGCCATGCTGGCCTCAGGCACGCCCATTGGTTTCGGCCTTCTGACCTGCGACAACATTGAGCAGGCCATAGAGCGGGCCGGGTCCAAAGGCGGCAACAAGGGCGTCGAGGCCGCCGCCGCCATGCTGGAAACCATCCGCGTGCTGGAGCAATTGTAATTCATGAGCAAGGCTAAAAACGCCACTCGCCGCGGCGAACGCGAGCGCGCTTTCCAGGTGCTCTACGGGCTCTCCTTCACCCCGGCGGCCAATCGCGAGGATCTGCGCAGGGCTTTCCGGCTCTCGCCCGACAATGCCGCCGAGGCTGAAGCAGGCATTCCCGAGCCCGCGGGTTTTGCCTGGGAGCTTGTGGAGGGCGTCTGGAGCAAAAGCGCGGAACTGGACGCCGCCATCGGTCGCTTCTCCCACCACTGGCGCGTGGATCGCATGGGCCGCATTGAACTCACCCTCTTACGTCTGGCGGTCTTTGAAATGCTCTTCCGGCAGGATGTGCCCCCCAAGGTGGCCATCAACGAAGCCCTGGAACTGAGCCGCCAGTTCGGCGAAGGCAAGGCCAAAAATTTTATCAACGGCATTCTTGACGCGGCGGCCAGGGCCCTGGAAAACGGGGAATTGCATACCGCGCACGCACAGCCCGAATCTCACTCCTAACCTGCCAACCCGGTGATCCGCACATGACCCAAGAACGCTACGATCCGCAGACTGTCGAAAAAAAATGGCAGGCCCGCTGGCAGGCCGAAAACGCTTTCGCCGTCAGGCATGAGAACGAGAAGCCCAAGTATTATGTGCTTGAGATGTTTCCGTATCCTTCGGGCAACATCCATATGGGCCATGTGCGCAACTACTCCATCGGCGACGTGGTGGCGCGCTGCAAGCGCATGCAGGGCTTCAACGTGCTGCACCCCATGGGCTGGGACGCTTTCGGCCTGCCCGCCGAGAACGCGGCCATCAAACATCACACCCACCCTGCCCGATGGACCTACGCCAATATCGACACTATGCGCGCCCAGCTCAAGCGCCTGGGGTATTCCTACGACTGGGATCGCGAGCTTGCCACCTGCCGCCCCGAGTACTACCGCTGGGAGCAGATGTTCTTTCTCCGCCTTCTGGAAAAGGGCCTGGTCTATCGCAAAAAAGCGCCGCAGAACTGGTGCCCTTCCTGCCATACGGTGCTGGCCAACGAGCAGGTCATTGACGGTCTGTGCTGGCGTTGCGACAGCCGGGTGGAGCAAAAGGATCTGACCCAGTGGTTTTTGCGCATCACCGCCTACGGCGACGAATTGCTGGAAGATCTTGCCCGCCTGGACGGCGGCTGGCCGGAGCGCGTGATTGCCATGCAGCGCAACTGGATCGGCAAGTCCACGGGCGCGCTCATTACCTTCGGCCTGGACAGGGCCGTTGCGGGCTCGCAGGGCATCGACGTTTTCACCACCCGGCCGGACACGCTCTACGGCGTGACCTTTATGACCCTGGCCCCGGAGCATGAGCTGGTGGAAAAGCTGATCCAGGGCTACGAAAAGGCGGATGAGGTGCGAGCCTTTGTGGAACGCATCCGGAACATGGATCGCCTGGATCGGCAGTCCGACACCCTGGAAAAAGAAGGCATCTTCACCGGCGCGTATGCCGTGCATCCCTTCAGCGGGCAGCGCGTGCCCCTCTGGCTCGGCAACTTCGTCCTGGCCGACTACGGCACAGGCGCGGTCATGGGCGTGCCCGCGCATGACCAGCGCGACTTTGACTTTGCCCGCAAATACGGCCTGCCCGTGCGGGTGGTGATCAATCCGCAGGGGCAACGGCTTGAACCGGAAAGCATGAGCGAGGCCTATACCGGCGAAGGCTTCATGGTCAATTCCGGCGCCTTTGACGGGCTGCCCAATGTGGCAGGCAAGGCCGCCGTTGCCGCCGCCCTGGAAAATCAGGGCAAAGGCAAAGCCACCACCCAGTTTCGTTTGCGGGACTGGAATATCTCGCGCCAGCGTTACTGGGGCGCGCCCATCCCCGTAATCTACTGCGAAAAATGCGGCGTTGTCCCGGAAAAAGAAGAGAATCTGCCCGTTCTCCTGCCCCTGGATGCGAAAATCCGCGACGACGGCCGTTCGCCCTTACCCCAAACCCCCTCTTTTGCGGAGTGCGTGTGCCCCTGCTGCGGCGGTCCGGCCAGGCGTGAAACAGACACGCTGGATACTTTTGTGGAGTCCTCGTGGTATTTCGCGCGCTACACCGACGCCCGCAACGCCACGGCCCCGTTCACGCCCGAGGCGCTCAGATACTGGCTGCCCGTAGATCAATATATCGGCGGCGTGGAGCACGCCATCCTGCATCTGCTCTACTCCCGCTTCTTCACGAAAGTTCTGCGGGATCTGGGCTTTTTCCCCAGGGATCTGGCCGAGCCCTTCACCAATCTGCTGACTCAGGGCATGGTGCTCAAGGACGGCGGCAAAATGTCCAAGTCCAAGGGCAATGTGGTTGATCCCACGGAGATGATTGCCAGATACGGCGCAGACACGGTGCGTCTGTTCTGCCTTTTTGCGGCCCCCCCGGAACGGGATTTCGACTGGTCGGATTCAGGCATTGAAGGGGCTTCGCGCTTTCTCAACCGCGTCTGGCGTCTCTTCAACGAGGAAGCGGAACGCCTTTTGCCGCTCAAGGCCTGCGAAGCCGCGGCTGCCGACGCCCAAAGCCCGGCTGCCCGCGAGCTGCGGCGCAAGGAGCATCTCACCGTAAAAAAGGCGGGCGAGGACATGGCAGGGCGTTTTCAGTTCAATACCGCCATTGCCGCGATCATGGAACTGGTCAACGCCATGTATCTTTCGCGCGAAAAATTGGGCCGCAGCGAGGCTGAGCGGCGGGTCTTCTCCTCAGCCATGGCCACGGTGCTGACCCTGCTCTCGCCCATCACCCCGCATCTTTGCGAGGAATTGTGGGAGCGCCTGGGCCACAAAAGCCCCCTGGCCGACGCGCCCTGGCCCCAATGGGATGCTGCGGCCACGGCCCGGGACATGCTCACCGTGGCTCTCCAGGTCAACGGCAAGCTGCGCGGCACCCTGGAAATTGCGGCAGAAGCGGACAAGAGCGCCTGCGAGCAGGCCGCTCTTGGCGATCCCGCGGTGCAGCGGCACACAAGCGGCCTGACTGTGCGCAAGGTGGTGGTGGTGCCGGGCAAACTGGTAAATATTGTGGCGAATTAGATCGTTTAGCTAATGAAATTAGCTAAACGATCTACAGCTTTGAAATGCTGCGCAGCGCAACGTCGAACTGTGCAAAGCCGGATGCCAAAGCATGCCCCAGAGCAAACCAGGTTTCACTTTTTTGGTCTGTCCCGACAGCCAGTTGCTCCGAACGTATCTCAGAGAGCAGCTTGCCGCCTTTCCGCCGGCAAGCGGCCAGTGGGAACGCCATGTGTATTGGGGCGATGAGGAACCGCCGCCGCGCTTCTGGGAACAACTCGCCCTGCCAGGCCTGTTCGGCACAGCGCGCGCGCTGGTTGTGCGCCAGGCTCAGCTCTGGCCTGCGGCGGTGTGGAAAAATGTTTCCCAGGCGCTGGGCCGCCCGTCGACGCAATGCTGGCCTTTTTTCTGCCTGGAAGTGAACTGGGAAAAAGGCCAGCCCAAAATACCGGCCCATATTGCCAAACTGCGCTGCATGGGCTTTGCCGACAGGCAAGGCTGGATCTGGCGTCATGAAGGGCTTACGGAGCGCGGCATCAAGCGGCATGTGCAGCAACGCGCCGCGGCTTTGCAACTGAGCTTTGAGCCGGACGCCCTGGAACAGTTCTGCGCCGCCGTGCCGCCGGACGCCCTGGCCATTGAAAACGAGCTGCAAAAACTGACGCTGCTGCGCAACGCGGGCGGGGTCCGCAGCCCGGAAGATACGGCGACCGGAAATGCCCCGGCCCTGAAAACCATTACCACCGCCATGACATCCACAGGTTCCTGGAGTCCGGAATGCAACATCTTTGCCTGCATCCGTCATATGGAGGCGGGCAATCTCGCCGCGGTCTGGAAGGAGCTGGCGCGCAGTCGGGACAATGACAGCCTGCTCTTCTCTCTTCTGGCTCTGCTGGCTCGGGAAATGCGCCTGCTCTGGCAAACCTGGGCCGGTGAGAAGGTCCGCCTGCATCCCTCTGAAGCGGGCTTCAAGCGGCAGTTGGCCCTGCGCCTCGGCCCGCGGGGCCTGGCGGAAAGCATGGCTGCCATTATGGATGCCGAATGGCAGGTCAAGAGCGGTCGCCGCACGCCGGAGCAAAGCCTGGAATTTCTGGCCGCACGCCTGACCTGTTTGTTTGCCGGGCAGCCGCGAGCCTGATCGCGGCCGCAACGCGGCGCAGGGCCGGCAGGCTTGTCGCGCAGGGGAAACATCACTCGTGTACTCTGGTGACGCGTCATACATACTGCTGCGTTTTCAGTGTGAAGAACGCTGCGCCGAAAAACGTGGTTATCGTTGCTGTCGATGCCCGTACGGCTCCTTCGTCGCCAACGGGCACAGCCCCCGGAGCGTTTTGCCAATGAAATGAGCTGAACGCTCTAACCCCTTGCATAAGTTTCAAGACTGCTTACCTTATGACAGCGAAGCCTGCTTCCAGTTCTTCCCCGTACAGCGGGCACCGCGCCCGCCTGCGCCGGCGGCTTGAATGCGAACCCCTGGCCGTTGAAGATTACGAAGTGCTTGAACTTTTCCTTGGTTACGGGCTTATTCGCAAAGACACCAAACCTCTGGCCAAAGAACTGCTGCAGCGTTTCGGCAGCATCCGGGGCGTGCTTGACGCCCGACCGGACGAGTTGTTGCAGACGCCGGGCTTCGGGCCCGGGCTTATGAGCCTCTGGCGGGTGCTGCGCGAACTGCTTGCCCGCTATGCCGCATCGGCGGTGCGCCAACGCGAGATCCTGGCCACGCCGCAGGCAGTGGCGCAGATGGCCAAAGCCCGCCTGGCCGGATGCCCTTATGAAGAATGCTGGGTGGCCCTGGTGGACAAACGCAACGGCCTGATCGCCTGGGAGCGGCTGCAACGCGGCAGCATCGGCGAAGTGCCGGTGCAGCCCAGGGATGTGCTTGAAACCGCGCTCGCGCACAAGGCCGCCGGCATTATTCTTGCGCATAACCACCCCGGCGGCAACCCGGCGCCGTCCAGGCCGGATATGCTGCTGACCACGGAATTGCAACGGCTGGCGCCGCGCATGGGCCTGCGCTTTTTGGACCATGTCGTCGTCACCGAGGGAAACTGCTACAGCATAACGCAATCCAAACTTCTTTAACGACAACCGACAGGCGACCATCAACCAGGGTGCATGCCTGAGAAAAATTTTGCCGGGCCCCGAGGGTGTTGTTTGAGGAATTTTACCTTTTCAGTAAGCAAAACAAGCTGTTGCGAAAAAGCGTACTCCCAGGTTACGCTCCTTACGCAAAAAGCGCAGTTTGACGAAGCCGGAAGGCAAAAGAACCCATTGAGAAACAGCCTCAAGGCAGCCCGGTCTCCACGGAAGGCTTTTTGCCTTTTCGCACTTGTCGGCAAACGCCTCGGGACAATTGCGTCGCAACGCTCGCTTCTGGGGCAGTCAGGGAGTATATATGGTTGATAACAAAGATAAAGAACATGTTCTTCGCGCTGGAGAACAGGAAGTCAGCGCCGCCGGGCCGGATGCCCGCAACGAGGAGCAGAAGGAGCAGCGCGCCGCCGCGAGCGATCTGATGGACAACGAAAACAGCGCCAACACCGCCGCTCAGGGCATCCCGGACGTTCTGCCCGTGCTGCCCGTGCGCGATGTGGTCATTTTTACGTATATGATTCTGCCGTTGTTCATCGGGCGCGAAAAATCCGTGCACGCGGTGGAATCGGCATTGAAAAGCGGTCGGCATCTGCTTGTTTGCGCGCAAAAAGAGGAAAGCACGGAAGATCCCGGCCCCTCCGATCTCTACGACGTGGGCACTGTGGTGCAGATCATGCGCATGCTCAAGATGCCGGATTCGCGGGTCAAAATTCTGGTGCAGGGCGTCAACCGCGCGCGGGTCACGGGCTACCGTCAGGTGGAGCCCTATCTTGAGGCGCGCATTGAAACTCTGCCCGAAACCACGCCGGTTGTTGACGCCACGGCAGAGGCTCTGTTGCGCGCGGCGCGCGAGCAGAGCGAAAAGGTGCTCTCCCTGCGCGGGCTCTCTTCGCCGGACGTGCTGGCCGTCTTGCAGGGCGTGGAAGATCCCGGCCGGCTGGCGGATTTGATCGCGGCCAATATGCGCATGAAAATTGAGGACGCCCAGCACATTCTGGAAGCCGCTGATCCCCTGGAGCGTCTGCGTCTGGTCAACGCCCAACTCCAGCGGGAAGTCGAGGTGGCCACGATGCAGGCCAAAATCCAGAGCTCCGCGCGCGAGGGCATGGACAAGGCGCAAAAAGATTATTTCCTGCGCGAGCAGCTCAAGGCTATCCGCCAGGAACTGGGCGAGAGCGAAGGCGAGGGCGAGGACGACCTGGAAGGGCTGAAAAAAGCCCTGGACAAGGCCGGCCTGCCCAAGGACGTCCGCAAGGAGGCGGCCAAGCAGTTGCGCCGCCTCTCGGGCATGCACGCCGATTCTTCGGAAGCCAACGTGGTGCGCACCTATCTGGACTGGCTGGTGGATCTGCCCTGGAAGAAGCTCTCGCGCGATCGACTGGACATTGCCCATGCCAAGAAAATCCTGGACGAGGATCACTGCGGTTTGGAAAAAATCAAGGATCGCATCCTGGAATTTCTCAGCGTGCGCAAGCTTAACCCGCAGTCCAAAGGGCCGATTCTCTGCTTTGCAGGCCCTCCCGGCGTGGGCAAGACCTCGTTGGGCCGCTCCATTGCGCGGGCCCTGGGCCGCAAATTCCAGCGGCTGTCATTGGGCGGCATGCACGACGAGGCTGAAATCCGCGGCCACCGGCGCACATATATAGGTTCCATGCCCGGGCGGATTATCCAGGCCATCAAGCAGGCCGGCACGCGCAATCCGGTTATCGTGCTGGACGAAGTGGACAAGCTGGGCATGGACTTTCGCGGCGATCCTTCCTCCGCGCTGCTGGAGGTTCTTGACCCGGAGCAAAACCACACCTTCAGCGATCATTATCTGAATGTGCCTTTTGACTTGTCCAAGGTCATGTTCATCTGCACGGCCAACCACCTGGAAACCATTCCCGCGCCTTTGCGCGACCGTATGGAGGTCATTTCCCTGCCCGGCTACACCTTGCAGGAAAAGGTGGAAATCGCCCGCAAGCACCTGCTGCCAAAAAAAATCGCGGAAAACGGCCTTGCCGAAAACGACCTCGCGCTCAGCGACGCGGCGCTTGAAAAAGTGATCAGGGAATATACGCGCGAAGCGGGCCTGCGCAATCTGGAGCGCGAATTGTCCTCCATTTGCCGCAAGCTGGCCCGCCGCAAGGCCGAGGGCAAAAAAGGCCCCTTCAAGGTGGAGCCCGGGGATGTGGAAAAACTTCTCGGCGCGCCCCGCTTTGTGGAAGATGAAAAAGAAAAGCGGCTGATGCCCGGCATGGCTTTGGGCCTTGCCTGGACCCCGGCCGGAGGCGAAGTGCTGACTGTGGAGGCCAGCGTGATGAAGGGCAAGGGCGGCCTGACCCTCACCGGCCAGTTGGGCGATGTCATGAAAGAAAGCGCCCAGGCGGCCCTGAGCTACATCCGCAGCCGCGCCGACGCGCTGGGCGTGGACCCGTCCTTTGTGAACAAGCAGGACATCCATGTGCATGTGCCTGCCGGCGCCACGCCCAAAGACGGCCCTTCGGCGGGCGTAACCCTGACCACGGCCCTGATTTCGGCCCTCAGCGGGCGCAGGGTGCGGGCCGACCTCTGCATGACCGGCGAAATAACGCTCCAGGGACGGGTCTTGCCCGTGGGCGGCATCAAGGAAAAAATCCTGGCCGGCGTGGCGCGGGGCCTCAAGCATGTGATCATTCCGCAACAAAACGTGAAAGATCTGGAAGATGTGCCCAGGGAGCTGCTCAAACGGATCACAGTGCATCCTGTGCATCAGTATGACGAGCTGCTGCCTTTGGTCTTTGAAAGCGGCAGCGGCGGCGTTTCCAGAAGTCGGAAGGCGAAAAAAACCGCCGCCACAAGCGAAGAAACTGCCGCAGTGGCTGCCCGTCCGGCCAGGACGGCAGCAAGCCGCCGCAAAAATGCAGCCGAAGCCGGAGCCTGACGGCGTGCGCCTGCGGGACTATGAACGGAACGCCACAGCGCGATTGACAAAGGCGGGGGTGGACAGCCCCCGCCTTTGCGCGCAACTGCTCGCCGCTCATGTGCTGGGTCTGGATCGCCTGCACTGCATTCTGGAAGCTGAGCGCGAGCTGGACCCTGCCGCAATGGACAGGCTGGACGCGCTCACGGCCCGCCGGGCCACAGGCGAGCCTCTGGCCCGGATTCTCGGCCGCAAGGAATTTTTCAGCCGGGATTTTCTGGTCACGCCCGCCACGTTGATCCCCCGCCCTGAAACAGAGTTGCTTGTCGAAACCGCGCTGGAACTGCTGCCTGCCCAGGCGCCGCTGTATTTTGCGGATCTGGGCGCGGGTTCCGGCTGCATCGGCGTGACGCTCGCTCTGGAGCGGCCCGCCTGGCGCGGCCTGCTGATCGAGATCAACGCCGAAGCCCTTGCCGTGGCCCGGGCCAATGCCCGTCGCCTGGGCGCCGCTCAGCGCCTGGCATGTCTGCGGGCCGATCTGCGGCAGGCGCCGCTGGCGGCCTGTTCCTGTGATCTGCTGGTCAGCAACCCCCCCTATATTGCGGAATGTGAACGGCCCCTGGTCATGGACGAAGTCGCGCGCTTTGAACCGCACACGGCTCTTTTCTCCCCGGATCACGGCCTTGCCCATCTGCAGGCGGCCGTCGCCCAGGCCGCGCGCGCTCTTAAAGCGGGAGGTCTGCTGCTTCTGGAGCACGGCGCGGGGCAAGGCGCAGCCGTGCGCGGATTGCTGGCCGCGGCAACGGTTTTTGCGCATGTGGCCACGCGCCGCGATCTGGCCGGGCTGGAGCGCTGCACCCTGGCCCGGAAAAAATAATGCTTTGCCGCGGCCAAGGCGTTTCAGGCTGTTTCCCTGCATCCTAGAGCAGATCACCTTTGACTTTTTATAAAAGTCAAAGGTGGCATTCAGGCGAAAAACGCGGTTTTCGCCTGAATGTACGCCGCGTTGCGGCGGCTGCCGCTTTCGCGTCAGCAGAGCATTTTCAAAGAGAAAATGCTCTAGGGGCGGCTGCACGGGCAAAAAGCAGTGAAAAAAATCCTTGAAACGCATTTTTCTCTTGCCAAGAGCGCCGGAAGCAGCTAAGAGAGCATCTTGCCGCTGGCGTAGCTCAACTGGCAGAGCAGCTGATTTGTAATCAGCAGGTTGCGGGTTCGAGTCCCATCGCCAGCTCCACTGAAAGCTGACCAAAGGCGCGCCGTCCGGCAAGGCCTTTGCGGCATCGCGTGGAGGGGTTCCCGAGTGGCCAAAGGGAACAGACTGTAAATCTGTCGTCGTAAGACTTCGGTGGTTCAAATCCACCCCCCTCCACCACCACTTTACCGTCTTCAGGAATTTTCGGACGGGCGGTGGCTGGTTTTTACAAACTGCCTTGGCTGTAGGAGACAGAAGTCTGTCGGGTGACTACGGTAGCGTGCGGGAATAGCTCAACGGCTAGAGCATCAGCCTTCCAAGCTGAGGGTTGCGGGTTCAAATCCCGTTTCCCGCTCCATTCCTGCGAAAATCCAACCCCTCAGTAGTCTTCCCGCCAACGCACGTTCCCTGGTGACCAGGGATTGAATGCTGGCAGCGACGACGGTCGTTCGCGGCTTGGCCTTGCCTCAGCCGTTACGCGAGGAACAGACGTTGCCAAGGGCATCAGGCCTTGAAGCCGCAGCGCACGTAAAACCGCAAACACTTTTTTTCCAGGGAGACGTACAATGGGCAAAGAAAAATATGAACGCAAAAAGCCCCATGTAAACATCGGCACTATCGGCCACATCGACCACGGCAAAACCACTTTGACCGCCGCCATCACCAAGATTGCGGGCCTCAAGGGTTCGGGCAAGTTCGTTTCCTATGACGAAATCGACAAGGCTCCCGAAGAAAAGGAACGCGGCATCACCATTGCCACGGCCCATGTGGAATACGAGACCGAAAAGCGCCATTACGCGCATGTGGACTGCCCCGGCCACGCCGACTACATCAAGAATATGATCACCGGCGCCGCCCAGATGGACGGCGGCATCCTAGTGGTGGCCGCCACTGACGGCCCCATGCCGCAGACCCGCGAGCATATTCTGCTGGCCCGTCAGGTGGGCGTGCCGCAGCTCGTCGTCTTTCTGAACAAGTGCGATCTGGTGGACGACGAAGAACTGCTGGAACTGGTGGAGCTGGAAGTGCGCGAGCTGCTCTCTTCCTATGACTTCCCCGGCGACGACGTGCCCGTGATCCGCGGCTCCGCTTTGAAGGCATTGGAAAGCGACGACCCCGACTCCGCCGACGCCAAGCCCATTCTGGACCTGCTTCAGGCGTGCGACGACTTCATCCCCGAGCCGCAGCGCGACATTGACAAGCCCTTCCTGATGCCCATTGAAGACGTGTTCTCCATCTCCGGGCGCGGCACCGTGGTGACCGGTCGTGTGGAGCGCGGGGTGCTCAAGGTGGGCGACGAAGTGGAAATCGTGGGCATCAAGCCCACGCAGAAGACCACCTGCACGGGCGTGGAAATGTTCCGCAAACTGCTGGATCAGGGCCAGGCCGGCGACAATATCGGCGCGCTGCTGCGCGGCACCAAGCGTGACGAAGTGGAACGCGGCCAGGTGCTCGCGGCGCCCAAATCCATTACGCCGCACAAAAAGTTCAAGGCCGAAGTGTATGTGCTCTCCAAGGAGGAAGGCGGCCGTCACACCCCCTTCTTCACGGGCTATCGTCCGCAGTTCTACTTCCGCACCACTGACATCACCGGCGTGATCAACCTGCCCGAGGGCGTGGAAATGGTTATGCCCGGCGACAACTCGCAGTTCATCGTCGAGCTCATCGCGCCCATCGCCATGGAAAACGGCCTGCGCTTCGCCATTCGCGAAGGCGGTCGCACGGTGGGTTCCGGCGTGGTGACCGAAATCATCGAGTAAACCATGAGAGTCAACATCATTCTGGCCTGCACCGAGTGCAAACGGCGTAATTACAGCACCCGGAAGAACAAGAAAAATACGACCGGGCGGCTGGAAATCAAAAAATATTGTCCCTGGGACAAGAAGCACACAGTGCATCGCGAAACCAGGTAGCAAACTTTCCGGCGGGGGGCGCAAGCCCCCCGGACGGCACGCAGGGCAGTAGCTCTAACGGCTAGAGCGGCGGTCTCCAAAACCGCAAGTTGGGGGTTCGAATCCCTCCTGCCCTGCCATTTTTTATCTTTAGGTATCATCATGGCAAAAAAACAGGCTCAAGCCGTTGACGCCAAGGCAGAGAAGACCTTGAATCCATTTGCGCGCCTTGCGCATTCCGTGACGCGCTTTGCGCGCTATGTGGAAGATTCCAAGGCCGAGCTGCGCAAGGTCACCTGGCCCACGCTGAAAGAGACGCGCAAAGCCACGCTTGCGGTATTGGGCTTTGTGGCTGTGATGGCGTTTATTCTCTGGCTTGTGGATCTTGGCTTGTCGGCTTTGATCAAGTCCGTTCTGTCCTGAAGGCTGTTATGAAAGATCCCGTTATTGACGAAAATTCCGAGCTGGGCAAAAAATCTCGCTGGTATATTGTGCATACCTATTCGGGTTTTGAGCAGCGCGTGCAAAAAACCATCAACGAGATGAGCCGCACCGGGCAGGATCAGGGCCTTATCCAGGAGGTGGTGGTACCCACCGAAAAGGTCATCGAGCTTGCCAAGGGTGGAGAAAGGCGCACAACAACGCGCAAGTTCTACCCTGGCTATGTGATGGTGCGCATGATTATGACCGACTTATCCTGGCATTTGGTGCAATCCATCCCCAAGGTGACCGGTTTTGTGGGCGGCAAGAATCGCCCCACGCCCATGCGCGACAGCGAAGCCGAGCGCATTCTGGCGTTGATGGAAACACGTCAGGAAACTCCCCGGCCCAAGTTCAACTTCGACCGGGGCGACGAAGTCCGCGTCATTGACGGGCCTTTCGGCGGATTCAACGGCGTGGTGGAAGATGTCAACTATGACAAGGGAAAGCTGCGCGTCTCCGTCTCCATCTTCGGTCGTCAGACGCCGGTGGAGCTGGATTTTGTACAGGTTTCCAAAGGCTAACTTGCCCCGTGCGGCGGTCGTGACATATCGGGAAGCCGCACGAAAGAGCGACGAAGGATAACGCAGATGGCCAAAAAAGAAGTTGCCAAAATCAAATTGCAGATTCCCGCGGGCGGGGCCAATCCCTCGCCGCCGGTAGGCCCGGCCCTGGGCCAGCACGGCCTGAACATCATGGGCTTCTGCAAGGAGTTCAATGCCAGAACTCAGGATCAAAAAGGGATGATTATTCCCGTTGTCATCACGGTTTTTGCCGACCGTTCCTTCACTTTCATCACCAAAACGCCTCCGGCTTCGGTGCTGATCATGAAGGCCGCCAAGCTGGAAAAGGGTTCCGGCGAGCCCAACCGCAACAAGGTGGGCGTCTTGAGCATGGCCCAGGTGGAAGAGATCGCCAGGCTGAAATTGCCGGATCTGAATGCCGCTTGCCTGGAATCGGCAATCAAGTCCATAGCCGGCACTGCCCGCAGCATGGGCATTGATATAAAGTAAGCTTCGTAAGTCCGCCCAGGGCGTACTGCCGCTTGCGGCGGATACCACTGATGAGCGAAGCTTTTTTTGCTCATACTCGTTGAAATCAATTGTACTGCTGCTTTCCGCTCATGCCGGGAACCGGCAGGAGATGCAAAACGACAAGGAATATCTCATGCCCAAACATGGCAAAAACTTTCGCAAGGCCCTTGAGGGTCACAACTTGCAAGATCGCTTCAGTGTTGAAGATGCGGTCAGCAAGTCTCTCGGAGCGGCTTTTGCCAAATTTGATGAAACCGTGGACGTGGCTATCCGCCTGGGCGTTGATCCCAAATACTCCGACCAGATGGTGCGCGGCGCCGTCACCCTGCCGCACGGCCTGGGCAAGACAGTGCGCGTGGCCGTGTTCTGCAAGGGCGAAAAACAGGCTGAAGCCAGGGAGGCCGGCGCCGATATTGTGGGCGCCGAAGATTTGGTAGCCAAAGTCAAGGAAGGCTGGCTTGAGTTTGACGCCGCAGTCGCCACTCCGGACGTCATGGCTTTGGTCGGCCAGATCGGTCGCCTGCTGGGACCGCGCGGTCTGATGCCCAATGCCAAAACCGGCTCCGTCACCTTTGACGTTGCCAAAGCCGTGAGTGAGCTCAAAGCCGGTCGCGTGGAATTCAAGGTCGACAAAGCCGGCGTGTTGCATGCCCCTTTGGGCAAAGTTTCCTTTGGTTCCGAAAAAATTCTGGGCAACCTCAAGGCATTGCTGGATACCGTCAATCGGCTTAAGCCTTCGGCGGCCAAGGGCGCGTACATGCAGTCCATGGCGGTTTCCACTACCATGGGCCCGGGTTTCAAGATTGATATGCCGCTCGTGAAGAAATTTCTTGAGGGTTAACCCTGGGCAAAGCGGCTCTTTTTCCTTGTGGCTGCGTCAGACGAATTTTTTGCTCCAGTCGGGTATCTTTTTGTACACTGCGCAAAAAATCCTCCTCCGTGCCACAAGAAAAAAATCCCGCTTTTCCCAATCATAACAAAAAGCTGAAACTCGGCTTTTTATACCGGCCTGAATTGCAGTTTCAGGCCGGATGTCTGAGGAAACGGAATTCGAGTCGAAGACGGCAGGCGGGCATTGGCCCTTAATCACCTGCCCAGACGCTTCTTCTTTGGCTCGGCATTCCACCTGGCAACCCCGAACGTGAGAGGTATCACGTGAACAGGTCTGAAAAAGCCGCGATTATTGAAGCCATAAAGGCCAAGGCCGACCAGGCTTCCTTTGCGGTGTTGACGGACTTCAAGGGTATGACGGTGGAAGAGCTGACGAACCTGCGGGTGAGCCTGCGCAATGCAGGCGGCGAGTATCATGTCGTCAAGAACACCCTGGCTCGTATTGCTCTGACCGGCGGCACGCATGACGCGCTCAAGGACAAGTTCCATGAGAATTGCGGCGTGGCCCTTGGGTTCGACGACCCTGTGGCGGTGGCCAAGGCGCTCAACGATTTTGCCAGGCAAAGCAAGCTGTTTACGCTTCGCTGCGCCAGCCTGGAAGGGAAGGAAATGACCTCCGCCCAGGTGGAAGCTCTGGCCAAACTGCCCGGCAGGGAACAGTTGCTCGGCCATTTGCTTGGCACCATGAACGCCGTGCCCACCAACTTTGTGTCGCTGTTTGCCAATATGCTGCGTGGCTTGCTCTATGCTCTGAAGGGCATTGAGGAGCAGAAGGAAAAAGCCGCCGCGTAGGCTGAAAGGCATTTTGCAGCAGAACTTTCAAAAGCCGAAGATCAGGAGAGTATCATGGCCGTGACCAAAGAAGACGTTGTTGAGTTTATCTCCAACATGACTGTTTTGGAACTTTCCGAATTCATCAAGGAACTGGAAGACAAATTCGGCGTTTCCGCCGCCGCGCCTGCCGCGGCCATGGTGATGGCGGCTCCGGCCGCCGGCGGCGATGCCGCCGCCGCTGAGGAAAAGACCGAGTTTGACGTCATTCTCAAAGAAACCGGCGCCAACAAGATCGGCGTTATCAAGGTCGTGCGCGCTCTGACCAGCCTTGGCCTCAAAGAAGCCAAGGAAAAGGTGGACGGCGCTCCCTCCACCCTGAAGGAAGGCGTTTCCAAGGAAGAGGCCGAAGAAGCCAAAAAGCAGCTTACCGAAGCCGGCGCCACTGTGGAAATCAAGTAGATTGTCAGCCGCTAGGCTTTGTGGCCGCACAAAGCCTTCCTGCTTTTTTTGAAGGCGGAGTCAGAAGACTCCGCCTTCTTTTCTTTAGAGCGGTTGCCGTTTTCAACAGTAAACCGATCTGGAGCAGATTACCTTTGACTTTTTATAAAAGTCAAAGGTGGCATTCAGGCGAAAAACGCGGTTTTCGCCTGAATGTACGCCGCGTTGCGGCGGCTGCCGCTTTCGCGTCAGCAGAGCATTTTCAAAGAGAAAATGCTCTAAGGCAGTTTCAAAGGGGAACTGCTCTCAAGCGTTTAGCTACTTTCATTCGCAAAACGCTCTAACTTTCTGGAGGCACAAACATACGCCGGGTTTGGCGCGCCCTGCGCGCTCCGGAAAGTGTCGAAATTTATTGCGCTTGCCCTGCGCACGGCGAGCAGGTAAAAAGGGGACATGCGTATGTATGGTAACTTTTTCCTGAAGAAATATATATGGCGCTTTTGAAAGATGGCCAATGGCCATGAACCATCAACTGCCGGCATGCGTAACTTTACTCTGCAAGTTGGTTGGGGAAATATTCAAGATGGGCGCAGCTATGGCAGGTTGCAATTTTTGCAATACAGTATAATCATGTATGCGCGTATAAGCTTATTTCCATTGTATTGATTGCTCGCCCGACTGAAGGGCTCTGAATTTCCCTGTAAAAAACACTTGCCAAAATAATTTTTTCTGAGTATCTATTTTTGTTCAATATAACGGCACGGGAGGTTTCCTTTCTGGCTTGTATAACCTACTGTATACGCATATTTTTTTAAGGCTGACAGCAAGACCCAGGCCCTGTTTCCCAGACAGGGAATGGGTTTTTGTCGCCTTTGCTGCGGCTCAAGCGTTGAGCGGCGCTCAGCCCGCAGACAGTAGAGCAGATTGCTTTTGCAACGCTCGCTCCGGCGCGTAACGGCGCAAGTAAATTTCGCCTGCGCCTGTCGCTGCTGTCGTCATCCGTAAGGCGGCACAGCCGTCAACGGCTGGCGCGCGGCGGGCATGGCCTGCGCAAGAGACTTTTCTACCTGGAGGATCAAACGGCGCGGCACTTTTGCCGCGGACTGAATACAGCGCGTCATCGGCATCTCTTCCGGCACTGACGCACGTTGCTTTCAGATGCATTGACAGCAATTTCCTGCCCGCCGGCAGGCTGCCTCATCAGCCGCCGGTTGCGGCTCCGCCTCCCGCCAGCGCGCGGATTACGGCGGGTCCGACACGGTCGCGGCGCCAGCCTGCGGTCGGCGGCAACAGGTCCCCCTGTTCTGCAGGCGGGGCGCAACCGCTACCTATCTTGAGGTACCCATGGGCCAGCTCACCAAACAGTTCGGCAAGATCAAGATCTCCCTCCCCATCCCCCATCTGCTGAACCTGCAGATAGACTCATATCAGAAGTTCCTCCAGGAAGGCGTGCCCGAAGCCGATCGCAGACCCGACGAGGGCCTGGAAGGAGTTTTCCACACAGTTTTTCCCATTGAGGACTTCAACAAGACCGCCAGCCTCGAATTTGTCAGTTACGAGATAGGCGAGCCCAAGTATGATCAGGCCGAGTGCATCTCCAAGGGCCTGACGTATGAAGCGCCCATGCGCATCAAGGTGCGGCTGGTGGTGTATGACGCCGACGAAGCGTCGGGCAACCGCACCATCCGCGACATCAAGGAGCAGGACATCTATTTCGGCACCCTGCCCCTGATGACCGAGAAAGGCACCTTCATCATCAACGGCACCGAGCGGGTCATCGTCAATCAGTTGCAGCGCTCGCCCGGCATTATCTTTGAACACGACGGCGGCAAGACGCACACCAGCCGCAAGGTGCTCTACTCCTGCCGGGTGATCCCCATGCGCGGCTCCTGGCTGGACTTTGATTTCGACCACAAAGACATCCTTTATGTGCGCATCGACCGCCGCCGCAAAATGCCCGCCACCATTCTGTTCAAGGCCATGGGCATGAGCAAGGAGCAAATTCTCGACTATTTTTACAGCCGGGAACACTACCGCCTGGGCGACCAGGGCAGGTTGTTCTGGGAAGTCCGCAAGGAGCTTTACCGCAAGGATAACGCCTATGCGGACATCGCCGGGCCTGACGGCACTGTGCTCGTCAAAGCGGGCAAGCCCATCACCAAACGGAGCTGGCGGCTGATCTGCGAAACTGGCATTGAGGCCATTGAGGTGCGCCCGGATCTGCTGGACGGCATGTTTCTGGCCGAGGACGCCGTGGCTCCCAAGAGCGGCGAAGTACTGGCCGAAGCTGCCGACGAAATCACGCCCGGCCTCATGGAGCGCATGCGCGAAGCCGGTATTGAGCGAATTTCCGTGTTGCACACCCAAGGCACGGACACTTCTTCTTCCATTCGCGATACGCTGGTGCTGGATCGCATTCCGGATCAGCAGAAAGCCCAGGAAGAAATCTATCGCCGTCTGCGCCCGTCCTCGCCGCCCACGGCTGAGATTGCGGCCAGCTTCTTTGACAATCTCTTCCGCAATGCCGATTACTACGATCTTTCGCCGGTGGGCCGCTACAAGCTCAATCAGCGTCTGGAACTGGACGAGCCCGCGGATCTGCGCACGCTGACTGACAAGGACATTCTCACGGCCATCAAGGTGCTGGTCCAGCTCAAGGACAGCCACGGCCCGGCCGACGATATCGACCATTTGGGCAACCGCCGCGTGCGTCTGGTGGGCGAGCTGGTGGAAAATCAGTACCGCATCGGCCTGGTGCGCATGGAGCGTGCCATCAAGGAGCGCATGAGCCTTCAGGAAATCTCCACGCTCATGCCCCACGATCTGATCAACCCCAAGCCTGTGGCCGCGGTGCTCAAGGAATTCTTCGGCACATCCCAGCTCTCGCAATTCATGGATCAGACCAACTCGCTCTCCGAGGTCACCCATAAGCGTCGTCTCTCCGCTCTGGGCCCCGGCGGTCTGACGCGCGAGCGCGCGGGTTTTGAGGTGCGCGACGTGCATACCTCGCACTATGGCCGCATTTGCCCTATTGAGACGCCCGAAGGCCCGAACATCGGCCTGATCGTCTCCCTGACCACCTTTGCCAAGGTCAATGACTACGGCTTCATCGAAACCCCCTACCGGGTGGTGCGCAGCGGCAGGCTGACCAACGAGGTCGTGCATCTGGACGCCTCGCGCGAGGGCGATCAGGTGGTGGCCCAGGCCAACGCCCGCATTGACGCCGAAGGCAATCTGCTGGACGAATTCGTCACCGTGCGCGTCAGGGGCGAAGTGGAAATGCGTCACCGCGACGAAGTGACTCTTATGGACATTTCGCCCAGTCAGATGGTTTCCATTTCCGCGGCCCTGATTCCCTTTCTGGAACATGACGACGCCAACCGCGCCCTGATGGGCTCCAACATGCAACGTCAGGCCGTGCCGCTGCTGCGCTCGGAAAAGCCTTTGGTGGGCACGGGCATGGAAGTGGACGTGGCCCGCGATTCCGGGGCCTGCATCGTGGCGCCGGCCGACGGCAAAGTGGCATACGTGGATGCGGATCGCATTGTGGTGGCCTATGAAGGCGATTTGTACAAAGCGCAGGGCGGCGTGCGCGCCTATGATCTGCTCAAGTTCCACAAGTCCAACCAGAACTCCTGCTTCGGCCAGAAACCGACGTGCTATCCGGGTCAGATCATCAAAAAGGGCCAGATTCTCGCCGACGGCCCGGGCATCGACGAAGGGCAGCTTGCGCTGGGCAAAAACCTGGTGGTGGCCTTCATGCCCTGGTGCGGCTACAACTATGAAGACTCCATCCTGATTTCCGAGCGCACGGTCAAGGAGGACGTCTTCACCTCCATCCACATTGAAGAATTCGAGGTGGTTGCCCGCGACACCAAGCTGGGGCCCGAGGAAATCACTCGCGATATTCCCAACGTCAGCGAAGATATGCTGCGCAACCTGGACGACAGCGGGATCATCCGCATCGGCGCGGCGGTCAAGCCCGACGATATTCTGGTCGGTAAAATCACGCCCAAGGGCGAGACGCAGCTCACTCCGGAAGAAAAGCTTCTGCGCGCCATTTTCGGCGAAAAGGCCCGGGATGTGAAAAACACCTCCCTCAAGGTGCCGCCGGGAGTGGAAGGCACGATCATCGACGTGAAGGTCTTCAACCGCCGCTCTGGCGAGAAGGACGAGCGCACTCTGGCCATTGAGGCCCACGACACGGCCGTGCTGGATCAGAAGGAAGCCGATCACATGCGCGCCCTGACGGATCGCACCCGTGTTCTGCTTGCTCCGCATGTGCTGGGCAAGCAGACGGCGACCTCCGTGCCGGGAAAGAAAAAGGGCGAAATGCTGGTGGAAGCCGGCGCGGCTCTTACCGAGGAACAACTCAACGCTCTGCCCGTCAAGAAGCTGGCCGGGCTGTTCAAGAGCAAGGAAGTCAACGACACGGTGACCGAGCTGCTCAAGACCTACGATCATGAGGTGGACTACCTCAAAGCCATTTATGACGCCAAGCGCGAAAAAGTCACCGAAGGCGACGATCTGCCCCCGGGCGTGATCAAGATGGTCAAAGTGCATATCGCCATCAAGCGCAAACTCTCGGTGGGCGACAAAATGGCCGGTCGCCACGGCAACAAGGGCGTGGTCTCCTGCATCCTGCCCGAAGAAGACATGCCCTTCTTTGCCGACGGGCGGCCCGTGGATATTGTGCTCAACCCCCTGGGCGTGCCTTCGCGCATGAACATCGGCCAGATCATGGAAACCCATCTGGGCTGGGGCGCCAAAGAGCTGGGCCGCCAACTGGCCGAGCTGGTGGATTCCGGCGCGGCCCTCCAGGTGGCGCGCAAGGAAGCCAAGGAGGTTTTCGCCTCCGAAGAAATCAGCGCCCTGATTGACGAAATGGACGACGAGGAATTTGTCGCCTCGGTCAAAAAACTGCGCAACGGCATCGTCACCAAGACCCCGGTCTTTGACGGCGCCACGGAAGAGGAAATCTGGGGCTGGATGGACAAGGCCGGGCTTGCCAACGACGGCAAAACCACGCTTTACGACGGCCGTACCGGCGTACCCTTTAAAAACCGGGTCACTACGGGCGTCATGTACATCCTCAAGCTGCATCACCTGGTGGACGAAAAAATCCATGCCCGTTCCACGGGCCCCTACTCCCTGGTCACCCAGCAGCCTTTGGGCGGCAAGGCCCAGTTCGGCGGGCAGCGTTTGGGCGAAATGGAAGTCTGGGCCCTGGAGGCGTATGGCGCGGCCTACCTGCTCCAGGAATTCCTGACGGTCAAGTCCGACGACGTGACCGGGCGCGTAAAAATGTATGAAAAAATTGTCAAAGGCGATAACTTCCTGGAAGCCGGCCTGCCCGAATCCTTCAACGTCCTGGTCAAGGAACTGATGAGCCTCGGGCTCAACGTGACCCTGCACCAGGAAGAAGGCAAGAAAAAACCCAAGCGCGTGGGCTATCTGCGCGAACGCGACGACGAGGCGGAATAAACGCCCGCCGCGGCCCGCGCACGGAGTACAGTAACGATTCCAAACGAGCTTTTACAAAGCAAGGTAGACATATATGAGCCTGGACGATCTTTTCACCGCTCGCGGCACGTCGGCCAATGTGACCAACATCCGCAATCTGAAAGCCATCCAGATTTCCATCGCCTCGCCGGAGGCCATTCGCGAATGGTCGTACGGCGAAGTGAAAAAACCGGAAACCATCAACTACCGCACCTTCAAGCCGGAACGGGACGGCCTGTTCTGCGCCAAGATCTTCGGCCCGGTCAAGGACTACGAATGCAACTGCGGCAAGTACAAGCGCATGAAGCACCGCGGCATTGTCTGCGAAAAGTGCGGCGTGGAAGTCATAGCCTCCAAAGTGCGGCGCGAGCGCATGGGGCACATTGAGCTGGCCGCGCCCGTGGCCCATATCTGGTTTCTGAAGACCCTGCCTTCCAAGATCGGCACGCTGCTGGATATGACCATGGCCGATCTGGAAAAGGTGCTCTACTTCGACTCCTATATTGTTCTGGACCCGGGCCAGACCAACTTGCAGAAGCGCCAGGTCATTTCCGAGGATCAGTATCTGCAGATTCTGGATCATTACGGCAGCGACGAGGTGCTCACTGTGGGCATGGGCGCCGAAGCCGTGCGCAGCCTGCTGGAAGAGCTGGATCTGGAAAAGCTGCGCGTGGAGCTGCGCGAGGAAAGCGAAAACACCAAGAGCCAGACCAAGAAGAAAAAGCTGACCAAGCGCCTGAAGATCGTGGAAGCTTTTCTGGAATCCCAGAACAAGCCCGAATGGATGATCATGGAAGTGATTCCGGTCATCCCGCCGGAGCTGCGTCCTCTGGTCCCCCTGGACGGCGGCCGTTTCGCCACCTCGGATCTCAACGACCTCTACCGCCGGGTGATCAATCGCAACAACCGCCTCAAGCGGCTCATGGAGCTGGGCGCGCCTGAAATCATCATCCGCAATGAAAAGCGCATGCTGCAGGAAGCCGTGGACGCGCTCTTTGATAACGGTCGCCGCGGCCGGGCCATTGCCGGAACCAACGGCCGCCCGCTGAAATCCCTCTCCGACATGATCAAGGGCAAGCAGGGCCGCTTCCGCCAGAATCTGCTGGGCAAACGCGTGGACTACTCGGGCCGTTCGGTGATCACCGTGGGCCCGTATCTGAAGCTGCATCAGTGCGGCCTGCCCAAAAAGATGGCTCTGGAGCTCTTCAAGCCCTTCATTTACTCGGAGCTGGAAAAACGCGGCCATGCCTCCACCATCAAGAGCGCCAAAAAGATGGTGGAGCGCGAGGAACTGGTGGTCTGGGACATTCTTTCGGAAGTGGTGCGCGAATACCCCATTCTGCTCAACCGCGCGCCGACCCTGCACCGTCTGGGCATCCAGGCCTTTGAGCCTCTGCTGGTGGAAGGCAAGGCCATCCGTCTGCATCCGCTGGTCTGCTCGGCCTACAACGCGGACTTTGACGGCGACCAGATGGCCGTGCACATTCCGCTTTCCGTGGAAGCCCAGATTGAATGCCGCGTGCTGATGATGAGCACCAACAACATCCTTTCCCCGGCCAACGGCGGCCCGGTCATCGTGCCTTCGCAGGACATTGTGCTGGGCCTCTACTACATGACCGTGGAGCGCAGCTTTGAAAAGGGCGAGGGCATGACCTTCTGCGCGCCCTGGGAAGTGGAGGCGGCCTATGACGCGGATCAGGTCTCCCTGCATGCCCGGATCAAGGTGCGCATGCACGAGGGCGGGGAAGCCGTCCAGACCACGCCCGGCCGCGTGCTGGTCAGCGACATTCTGCCCCCGGAACTTTCCTTTGAACTGGTCAACTGCGTCCTGACCAAGAAAAACATCGCCCGACTGGTGGGCGCGGCCTACCGCCAGTGCGGCATCAAGGCCACGGTCATTCTCTGCGACAAGCTCAAGGACATGGGCTACGAATTCGCCACCCGCGCGGGCGTGACCATCGGCGTCAAGGATCTCACCATCCCCGCCGCCAAAAAAAGCATCCTGGAAGCCTCGCAGGCCGAAGTGGACGACATTGAGCACCAGTACCGGGACGGCATCATCACCCGCACCGAGAAATACAACAAGGTGGTGGATGTCTGGACCAAGGCCACGCAGGACGTCTCCACGGAAATGACCAGGGAGATCTCCTACGACGTGCTCACGGACCCGAAGACCGGCAAGCAGGAGAAAAACCAGAGCTTCAACCCGATCTTCATGATGTCCAACTCCGGCGCGCGCGGCAATCAGGATCAGATGCGCCAGCTTGCGGGCATGCGCGGTCTGATGGCCAAACCATCGGGCGAAATCATTGAAACGCCGATCACCTCTTCCTTCCGGGAAGGGCTTTCGGTGTTGCAGTACTTCACCTCCACGCACGGCGCGCGCAAGGGCCTTGCGGATACGGCCCTGAAAACGGCCAACTCCGGCTACCTGACCCGCCGCCTGGTGGACGTGGTCCAGGACGTGATCGTTTCCGAGCACGACTGCGGCACGGTGGACGGCATTGAGCTGAGCCATCTCAAGGAAGGCGGGGATATCAAGACGCCGCTGGCCGAGCGGATCGTCGGGCGCGTGCTGCTCTACCCTGTGTATGACCCGGACGAGCCGGAAAAAATCCTGCTCCCCGAGAATACCATGATCACGGAAAATGAAGCCAGGCTGCTCAGCGACAAGGGCATTGCCTCAGTGACCGTGCGCTCGCCCCTGACCTGCCAATCGGAGCGCGGCATCTGCGCGCTCTGCTATGGCCGGGATCTGGCGCGCGGCCATCTGGTGAACACCGGCGAGACCGTAGGCATCATCGCTGCCCAGTCCATCGGCGAGCCGGGCACGCAGTTGACCATGCGCACCTTCCACATCGGCGGCACGGCCTCCAGCACCATTGAAAAGAACAAGTTCGAGGCCCAGAACGCGGGCCGGGTGATTCTGAACCGCGTGCGGGCCGTGACCAACCGCGACGGCGCGGAACTGGTGCTCGGCAAGAGCGGCCAGTTGACCATCGTGGATGCGCAGGGCCGCGAACGGGAGAAGTACATCCTGCCCAACGGCGCGCGCCTGCTGGTCCATGACGGCCAGGAAGTCGCCAAGGGCGTGGTGCTGGCCGAATGGGACCCCTTCAACGAGCCCTTTGTGGCGGAAGAAGAGGGCGTGATCCATTTCACCGACATCATTGACGGCAAGACCGTGCAGGAAAAGGTGGACGACGTCACCCGCCAGGCTTCGCTGACCATCATGGAGTACCGCACCACCAACTTCCGGCCCTCAATTTCCGTCTGCGACGAAAACGGCAATGTCAAGAAGCGCGTTCACGGCGCGGCCGCGGCTGTTTACAGCCTGCCCGTGGGTTCAATCATCATGGTCAAGGATGGCGAGAGCATCCAGGCAGGCGATATTATCGCCCGCAAGCCCCGCGAAACTTCCAAGACCAAGGATATCGTGGGCGGCCTGCCGCGCGTGGCCGAGCTTTTTGAAGTGCGCAAGCCCAAGGATATGGCTGTGGTTTCCGAAATCGCGGGCACTGTCACCTACGCGGGCGAGTCCAAGGGCAAGCGCAAGCTGGTGGTCACGCCGGAAATCGGCGAGGCCAAGGAATACCTCGTGCCCAAGGGCAAACACATCACCGCCGCGGACGGCGACTTTGTGGAGGCAGGCGATCCCCTCACCGAAGGCTATCCCGAACTGCATGACATCCTGCGCACCAGGGGCGAGAAATACCTGGCCCGCTATCTGGTGGATGAAATCCAGGAAGTGTACCGCTTCCAGGGCGTGGGCATTGACGACAAGCACATAGAAGTGATCGTGCGCCAGATGCTCAAGAAAGTGACGATTCTCGACTCCGGGGGCACCAGCTTTTTGGTGGGCGAACAGGTGGACAAAAGCGAGTTCAAGGCCGAAAATCAGAAGGCCATTGCCGACGGTCGCGCGCCGGCTACGGCCGAGCCGCTGGTGCTGGGCATCACCCAGGCTTCGCTGACAACCTCCTCCTTCATCTCCGCGGCTTCCTTCCAGGAAACCACCAAGGTGCTTACCGAAGCTTCGCTCAAGGGCAAGATGGATTATTTGCGCGGCCTCAAGGAAAACGTCATTGTCGGCCGCCTGATTCCGGCGGGCACAGGCTACCGCGAATACGTGCACGGCGACATCGAAGTGCCGGATCAGAAAGAGCGGCCCGACAAGTTCCTGGAGGACCTGGAGGAAAATCCCGTGCTGGTGGACCTCAACCAGTAGCGCGACGCTCTCACCCGCAAAAAGCCCCGGACGGTATGCCGTCCGGGGCTTTTTGCGGGTGATTCCTTCCGTTGGAGCGGTTTCTGAGAAGCTTGCAGGCAGAGCGTTTTGCTCATGAAAGCAGCAAAACGCTCTCTTCTGCCCCTCTCCTGCCTTGCATAAAAATTTTTTTCTGCTCCGGCCCCCAAAAAAATTTACGGAATCTTTTTCTCCGATAATCTACTTGATTTATTTAAATAAAATTATTTTTGTCACGATTGCCGCCCTTTCTTCCAATCACAGCGAGATCTTTGCATTTTTGTGAATTTTCGTTATCAAAGATGCTTCGCACACACCTTGACTTTCCTGCTTTTGTAACCAATTCCTGATAACACGGGTACAAAGCGGCGGGGTGCGTGCGCCATTGGGGAGAGGTTGAAAGGCAAGCAGGCGTATGCCGGGCTTGTTGCGGCGGCGACGGCTTGGGGCCGGCGCTCCGGCAAACCCATGATGCAGCGGCATCTTGACTTACGGGAGAAAACGCATGACCATTTTGTTTTACATCTTGGGCTACTTGGCGGTAGTCGGCTTCATTTGCCTGGCCTACACAAAAATCAAATCCTATCTGGCGGCCAGCCCTCTGCATGCGCGCTGGGAGCTGTACCCCGTGCCTCATGAAGGCAGCGAGAAAACCTCGTACGGCGGCAGCTTCATGGAAGAAAAAGACTGGTGGACAAAGCCCCGCCATGTCTCGCACTGGGGCGACCTCAAGGCCCTGCTCATCGAAGTGCTCGCGCTGCACGCCACCCTTGAGCACAATCCCAGGCTCTGGATCCGCACCTATCCTTTCCATGTGGGCATGTACCTGCTCATGGGCGGCACGATCATCGTACTTCTCTCGGCCATTGCCCAGCTCTGCGGCCTCGATCCTCACGGCGGCTTCATGATCTTTGTGGGCAACGTGATTAACGCCGTGAGCCTGGTCGGCACGCTCTGCTTCATCGGCGGCGGCACCGCGCTGGTCTTGCGCCGCATGAACGACGAGGGCCTGAGAAAATACACCACGCCCGAGCATTACTTCAACCTGCTGGTCTTTGTGCTCTTCGGCATTCTGGGCCTGGCGGCCTGGGCCGTGAACCCCTCGTATTTCGAGCTGGCGCGCACCTTTATCTACAACCTGATTACCTTCAACTTCGCGGCCCAGACCAGCACGCTCTTCTCGTTGCAATTGCTGGTGGGCTTTTTCCTGCTGATCTGGATTCCCATGACCCATATGGGGCATCTTTTCATGAAGTATTTCACCTATCATGACATTCGCTGGGGCGATGAACCCACCAACTACAGCGACAGGAACAAGCAGAAAATCGCCGATGCGCTCAAATATAACGTGACCTGGTCCGCCGACCACATCGCCGGCGACGGCAAGCCCAAGACCTGGGTGGATGTGGCCACCACCAATCCCGCAGCACCCAAGAACGAAGACTAGGGAGTCCCAACCATGAAAAACAATCTGCACTTGACCGATGTTTCCACTGCCGAGGGGCAGATGGTCAGCATTGATCTCAATGACCTTCCCAAGCTCTCCCTGGACGTGCGCCCCATGCCCTGGAAGCCCTTCACGGACGAGCAGAAGGAAAATACGGCCTGCATCCTGGACGACGTCTGCGTGCTGAACATTCCCAAGCCCAAGACGCCGCAGGAAGAGGAAGAGCTGGTCAACAAGTTCCTCGCCGGCATGCGCAAGCTCTTTTCCAAGGAAAACAACTGGACTTTCCTGCCCATGCTGGAGACCAGCATGGATTATTGCGCGCAGTGCAACTCCTGCTCCGCGGCCTGTCATCTCTATGAAATGTCGGGCGAGAACGAAATGTACCGGCCCAATTTCCGCTCGGAAATCTTCCGGCGCATCTACAAGCAGTATGTGAAAAAAGAGCCCCTTGCCAAATGGCGCTACGGCGACATGGGCCTGAACTGGAAAACAGTGGCCCGTCTGGGCGAACTGGCCTACCGTTGCAATCTCTGCCGCCGTTGCGCCCAGACCTGCCCCATCGGCGTGGACAACGGTCTGATCGCCCGTGAAATCCGCAAGCTGTTCAGCCAGGAATTGGGCATCTATCCTCGCGAACTGCACGAAAAGGGCACCATCAATCAGATGAAGGTCGGTTCCTCCACCGGCATGACCCCGGAAGTGGTCAAGGAAAATGTGGAGTTCATCGACGAGGACTATACGGAGATCACCGGCGTGGGCATCCATACGCCCTTTGACGTGCAGGGCGCGGATATCATGCTGCTGCACAATGCCGGCGAAATCATGGCCTGGCCCGAAAATATCGCCGCTTTCTCGCTGATCTTCCAGGAGGCCGGTCTCTCCTGGACACTCTCCAGCAAGGCCGTGGCCTATGACGGCGTGAACTACGGCGTGTTCTACGACGACGCCCAGACAGCGCGCATCGCCTTGCAGCACATGATGGCCGCCAAGGAGCTGGGCGTCAAAAAGATCGTCATCGGCGAGTGCGGGCATGCCCACAAGGCCCTGACTGTCATCGCGGATCGCGTGATCCCCTTTGAGTACCAGGTGCCGCGCGAGTCCTGCTATGTGACGCTGCGCGACATCGTGATGTCCGGCAGGCTCAAGCTGGATCCCTCGCGCAATGACTTTCCCGTGACCCTGCACGACCCGTGCAACGCTGTGCGCCTGATGGGCATTGTGAAGCCGCAGCGCGAGATCCTGCACAAGATCGCGCCCAAGTTCCGCGAAATGCCCTGCCACGGTGTGGACAACTACTGCTGCGGCGGCGGATCGGGTTTCGCGATCATGACCCGCAACAACATTGATGAATGGCGCGGCAACATTTCGGGCCGCAAAAAGATGTGGCAGATCGGCGAAGCCTTCAAGGACTGCCTTGGCCCTGAGACCAAGAAATACATCTGCGCCCCCTGCTCCAACTGCAAGGGCCAGATCCGCGAGCTGCTGGAGCACAACGACCTGTATTCCAAAAACAGCTTCGCTTACGGCGGCCTGGTGGAATTGATCGTCAACGCCATGGCCAACGTCAATCCCGGCTTTATCAAGTGGGAAGGCGACGAAGAGTAAGCGCGATACAAGCAATACCTGCAAAGGGGGGCAATATGCCCCCCTTTTTTTATGCCCTGCGCCTCTCCGTTTTTTTCTGTCAGCAATGTCCCGCGCCGGACGGCTGTAGAATATTTTACAGGTAAAATGCCCTACGCGTTATATAACTTTTTTTATATTGATTAAACTATCGACAAGAGCGCGCCTCCAGTCGTATACTGCGCAACAACGTCTGACAACAGAGTATCTGACGTTGTGAAGGGCAAGAACATTTTTTCATGTACGCAGTTTATGCAAGCACTTCCCTGAGTATGATAAAATGTCCGGATTCAAACTCTACAAACTTCGTTCAGTGCGCATAAATCCGGTCCGTATGAAGAATGAATCCGCCTTGTGCCCGTATCTATGGTTTCCGTTTCTTCACTGCATCTGCTTTTGCGCTGGTTTTTATGACGCCCTGACTCCGGGGAAAGTACCTCGAAAAACGCAGGAAGAGCTTTTGCAGTTTCTGAAGATCGGCCGCTGCACGGGGTACGACCGATACTTCCTCTCATTTGTTACGAAAATGGAGAACGTATGCGTCACATATATCTTTTTCTCGCTTTCGTGCTTCTGGCCCTGCCGGTGCAGGCGGCAGAGCCGCCCATGCAAGATCACGACATGCACGACAGCGAGCCCGCCTATTCCGGGCAGGCCTTTCTTTCCGGCATGATCGCGCACCACGAAGGGGCTGTGGCCATGTCCGAAGCACTGCTGCGCGCGCCCGAAAACCGGCAGGACCCGCAGGTTGCGGCTTGGGCCAGAGAAATCATCAAAGCCCAGAAAAGCGAAATAGAAGAAATGAAAGGCTGGCTCAAAGACGTGGGCGGCCTTGATCAAAATGCCTATGATCAGATGCATCGGGAAATGCAGGCCATGATGCATAGATACACTTCCCAAGATCCCAACGTGCAGTTTGTGCAACAGATGCTGCCGCATCACGGCATGGCCGTGATTATGACCGTGCCGGTGCTGGTTCACTTCCAGCATGAGGCTCTGCTCAAGCTCGCACAGGAGATCAGTGTGTCCCAGGCCAGAGAAATGCACGCCTTCAGGACGTGGCTCAACGCCCGCGGCGATCATACCAGAGCATTTTTTGATTGAACATATCCATTTTCAATCAAAAAATGCTCTAAAGCTGTTTATCATTGAGGTAAGATATGTCACATCTGGAAACAACCGCTGAAGTTCTGCGCAGCCGCGGCTTCAGCCGCCGTGATTTTCTGAAGTTCTGCGCGCTTACGGCCGTCTCCCTGGGTCTTGGGCCGGGCGCGGAAACAGCCATCGCTCAAGCCCTTTCCACCAGGCCGCGCCTGCCGGTGATCTGGCTGAGCGGCCTGACCTGCTCCTGCTGCACGGAATCCTTTCTGCGCACGGCTCATCCGCTGGCCACGGACATCATCCTTTCGATGATCGCCCTGGACTGCGCGGATCTGATCATGGCCGCGGCCGGAGAGCAGGCCGAGGACGCTTTCAACGAGGCCGTGAGCCGTTACAAGGGCCGGTATATTCTCGCCCTGGAAGGCAACGCGCCCCTGGGCGCGGGCGGTATGTACTGCATTGACGGCGGCAAGCCCTTTTTGGAAAAATTGGCCCACGGCGTGGAGCATGCCCGCGCCCTGGTGGCCTGGGGCAATTGCGCCTCGTGGGGCTGCGTGCAGGCGGCCCATCCCAATCCCACGGACGCCACGCCCCTGCACAAACTCTTTCCCAACAAGCCCCAGCTCAAGGCGCCCGGCTGCCCGCCCATTCCGGAGGTGATGAGCGCCATTGTCGCCTATATCGTGACATTCGATCGCCTGCCGGAGCTGGACGCCCAGGGCCGGCCTCTGGCCTTTTACGGCAAGCGCGTGCACGACCAGTGTTACCGCCGCGCCCACTTTGACGCCGGCGAGTATGTGGAATCCTGGGACGACGAAGGCGCGCGCCAGGGGCTGTGTCTCTACAAAATGGGCTGCAAGGGCCCCACCACCTACAACGCCTGCCCGGCCACGCGCTGGAATGACGGCGTCTCCTTTCCCATTGCGTCCGGGCACGGCTGTATCGGCTGCTCGGAACAGCATTTCTGGGATCAGGGCTCCTTTTATGATCGCATCACCACCATCCCGCATTTCGGCGCCAATGCCACGGCCGAAACCGTGGGCGTGGCCGCAGTGGCGGCCGTGGCCGCTGGCGTGGCCGCGCACGGCGTGGCCAGCATGATCCGCCACGCCCGTTGCCCTGAAGCAAAGGCGACGCCTCCGGGCAACGGCGAAGCTCACGCTCCCTGCGAGCATGGCATCCCGGTCGTCAAAAGGGATACGGCCACCCCCGGCGCCCAGGCCCCCCTTGCCGCGGGCTCCTCCACCCCCCGTAACGATTCCAACCGCTGAGGAATGCATCCATGCCCTACGAATACAGCACTCAAGGCTATACCGTCACTGACGCGGGCCGCCGCGTTGTGGTGGACCCGATTACGCGCATTGAGGGACATTTGCGCTGCGAAGTCAACCTCAACGAGGAGAATGTGATCACCAACGCCCTGTCCAGCGGCACGCTTTTTCGCGGCATTGAGATCATTCTCAAAGGCCGCGATCCGCGCGACGCCTGGGCATTTACCGAGCGCATCTGCGGCGTGTGCACCGGCACGCACGCCCTGGCCTCGGTCTATGCCGTGGAAGACGCCCTGGGCATCAAAGTGCCGGACAATGCCAACATCATCCGCAATCTGATGCAACTGTGCCTGATGTTTCACGATCATCTGGTGCATTTTTATCATCTGAGCGGCCTGGACTGGATAGACGTGATCTCGGCCGCCAGGGGCGATCCGGCCCAGGCTTCGGCCCTGGCCCGCAAAATCTCGCCCTGGCCCAATGCCTCCCCGGGCTATTTCAAGGAGGTGCAAAACCGCCTGCTGCGGGTCATTGAATCCGGCCAGCTCGGCATTTTCGCCAACGGCTACTGGGGGCATCCGGCCTACAAATTGCCGCCGGAAGCCAATCTCATGTTCCTGGCGCATTATCTGGAAGCCCTGGATTTTCAGAAGGACGTGGTGAAGATCCACACTGTTTTTGGCGGCAAAAACCCCCACCCCAACTGGCTGGTGGGCGGCGTGCCCTGTTCGCTGACCCTGGACGGACAGGGCGGGGCCGACGTGATCAATATGGAGCGTCTGGAGCTGGTCTCCCAGCTTATTGAGCGCTGCCGCGTTTTCTCGCGCCAGGTGGTCATTCCAGACGTCATGGCCCTGGCCGGTTTTTATCCCGAGTGGCTGGGCGTCGGCGGCGGCCTTTCCAAACTCTCGGTGCTGGCCTGCGGCGGCATCCCGGACATTGCCAACGACTTTTCGGACAAAAGCCTGCTGATGCCGCGCGGCGCAATCATCAACGGCAATTTTGACGAGGTTCTGCCCGTCAATCTGCGTGATCCCGACGAAATCCAGGAAAGTGTCACGCACGCCTGGTATGTGTATCCTGAGGGCAAAGTGGGTCTGCATCCCTTCGAGGGCGTCACGGAACCGCGGTATGCGCCGGGGCCCAACATCAAGGGCACGCCCACCAATATCCAGCAACTGGACGCCCGGGACCGCTATTCCTGGATTAAAACGCCGCTCTGGCACGGCAGTCAGATGGAAGTGGGCCCGCTGGCGCGCACTCTGGTGGGCTACGCCAGGGGCAATAACGAGATCAAAGGCGCTGTGGACGAATTCTGCGGCCGGCTCAACGTGCCGCTCGGCGCTCTCCAGTCCACCCTCGGGCGCATTGCGGCCCGCTGCCTGGAAACGACCTGGGCTGCCGACCGGCTGCGCTATTTTTACGACCGGCTGATCGCCAATCTCAGAAACGGCAACCGGGCCACGGCCTTTACCCGGAAATGGGAACCGGACACCTGGCCCGAAAAAGAAGTGCGCGGCGTGGGCTTCACCGAGGCCCCGCGCGGCGCGCTGGGCCACTGGGTGGTGATCAGGAACAGAAAGATCGAGCGTTACCAATGCGTGGTGCCCACCACCTGGAATGCCGCGCCGCGCGGCCCCAACGGCCAGTTAGGCGCGTATGAGGCCGCTCTGATGGGCACGCAGATGGCCATCCCCGAGCAACCTCTGGAAATTCTGCGCACCATTCACAGTTTTGACCCCTGCCTGGCCTGCGCCACGCATATCATCGGGCCCGACGGTTCGGACCTGCTGACCGTGCGCGTGGATCGCGGCTTTTGAACCTTGCCGCCGCGCCGGCGCGGCGTGGAGTTGAGGCGCGGACAGGCGGCGTGCCGCCTGTCCCGCGCTGTGGAGAAATATCATGACCGAATATTGCGACAACGTGCTTATGCCTGTGGGCACATCGGTGTATGTCTACCAGTTGCCCATCCGCCTTTGGCACTGGAGCATGGCAATCTGCGTCAGCGTGCTGATCGTCACAGGCTATATCATCGGCAAACCCTGGCTTTCCGTCACCGGCCAGCCCTGTGACACCTTTTACATGGGGTACACCCGCATGGCTCATTTCATCGCGGGCTTCATCCTGATCATCGCCACGGTACTGCGTTATCTGTACGCGCTGATCGGCAACAGATATTCGCGGGAGCTGATCATCCTGCCGGTCTGGAGAAAATCCTGGTGGGAGGGCCTGTGGAGCGAGATCCGCTGGTATCTCTTTCTGGACAGGGAGCCGCGCGCGTATGTGGGGCATAACCCCCTGGCGCAAGCCGGGATGGCCGTGGGCATGATCTTCATGCTGCTCGTCATGCTCAGCGGCCTGGGCATGTACGCTCAGGCTTCCGCGTCGCCATTCTTCAAACCCTTTCTCCTTGTGCTTGATTTCATGTACTGGATCGGAGGCAACGATCAGGAGCTGCGCAGCCTGCACAGGCTGGGCATGCTGCTTTTGATCACCTTTGTGATCGTGCATATCTACATGGTGATCCGGGAAGAGATCATGGGCAAGACCACCCTGGCCTCCACCATGTTCAGCGGGTACAGAGAGCGGCGCAAAGATTAAGGTCAACCTTACGGCCCGGCCGCTCTCAGGCTTTGCCGCGCGGCCCGGCCGCGTGACCCTCAAAGGAAGAGACATGGAACGCGTGATCGTCCTGGGACTCGGCAACATTCTTTACGGGGATGAGGGCTTTGGCGTGCGCCTGGCGCAACGGCTGTACGCGGGGTGGAACTTTCCTCCCGGCGTCCGCGTGGTGGACGGCGGCACTCAGGGGCAGACCCTGCTGACCTTCGTGGAGGAGGCCGACAGGCTGCTGGTGCTGGATGCCGTGGACTTCGGCCTTGCGCCCGGCGAGCTGATGCTGCGGGAGGGGGTGCCTGCCCATATCACCGCGCGCAAGCTGGGCCCGCACCAGAACAGCTTTTCGGAAGTCATGGGCTATGCCGCGCTGCGCGGCACGCAGCCGCAGTGCTGCGCCCTTTTGGGCGTGCAGCCCGCTGCCATGACCCTGGGCGCGCCTTTTTCGCCCCAGGTGGCCCGATGCTTTGAAGCGGCCGCGCATGCGGCTCTGGACCTTTTGCGGCGTTGGGGGGTGAAGGCCGACGCGCGCGCCAAAATCAGGCATCTTTCGGCTCCGGCCCTGAACGCTCTGGGGCAATGCCCGGAGCCATGAGAAAGGAGGCCACGCCCGGACCGGCATAGCGCCGGATCAGCCCTTTTTTCCTGACGCGGCGGGGAGCGGGCATCAGGAAAGCAGCAGCTTCAAATGTTTGTAGGCCTTGGCGGTGGCCATGCGGCCGCGCGGGGTGCGCTTCAAAAAACCGCATTGGATCAGATAGGGCTCATAAATATCCTCTATGGTCCGCACTTCCTCCGAGCAGGCCACGGCCAGGGTCTTGATGCCCACCGGGCCGCCGTCATAGTGCGTGATCAGCACTTCCAGAAGCTTGCGGTCCATCTGGTCCAGGCCGTTCTCGTCCACGTCCATGCGCTTGAGCGCGGCCGCGGCCTCCTCAAAGGTGACTCTTCCGTTGCCCCGGACCAGGGCAAAATCCCGCACCCGGCGCAGGAGCCGATTGGCAATGCGCGGCGTGCCGCGCGAACGGCGGCCGATCTCCTCCGCGCCCTCCGGCGTGACTTCCACCCCCAGAATGCGCGCCGTGCGCTGCACCACGCGGGCCAGATCGCCGGGGGTATAATATTCCAGGCGGGCCACAATGCCGAAGCGATCGCGCAGAGGAGAGGAAATCAGGCCCATGCGCGTGGTGGCCCCCACCAGGGTGAAGGGCTCCAGATCAATTTTGACCGTGCGCGCAGCCGGGCCCTGGCCGATGACCAGATCCAGCTTGAAATCCTCCATGGCCGGATAGAGCACTTCCTCCACCGCAATGGGCATGCGGTGGATTTCATCCACAAAAAGAATGTCGTTCCGGCCGAGATTGGTCAGGATGGCCGCCAGATCCCCGCTGCGCTCCAGCACCGGGCCCGAGGTGCAGATCAGGTTGACGCCCAGTTCCGCGGCCATGATTTGGGCCAGAGTCGTCTTGCCCAGGCCGGGGTTGCCGTAAAACAGCGTATGATCAAGAGCTTTGCCGCGCTCCCTGGCCGCGCCCAGGTAGACGCGCAGGTTGGCGCGCAGCTCGTCCTGGCCGATGAAATCATCCAGGCTGCGGGGGCGGACGCTTTCGTCCAGCGTAACGGCCGGATCGCGACCGTGCCCCTGCCCGGACGGCGCGACCGGCACATTGTCCTCAAATTCCGCCATTTAGGCTCTCCCCCTGGCCAGCGCCTTGAGCGCGGCCCTGAGCGCGCCGGTCACATCCAGATCCGGTTCCGCATGCAGTATCTTTTTCACTACGGGCGCGCATTCCTCCTCGGCATAGCCAAGATTGGCAAGACCGGCAAGCACATCCCGGTACACGGAACCCGGACGGCCCGCGGCGGCCAGCACAGCCGTCTGCGGCCCGTCGTCCACCTTGAGTTTGTATTTCAGTTCCAAAAAAATATGCTGGGCCGTTTTTTTGCCGATGCCCGAAACGCGGGTCAGGGAGAGCACATCCTCTTCCAGCACCAGGCGGCGCAAATCCTCGGGCCGGTAAATGGAGAGGATGGCCAGGGCCGTGCGCGCGCCCACCTTGGAAATGGACACCAGCACTTCAAAGGTCTGGCGCTCCTCAAAGGTCGCGAAGCCGAAAAGCTCCAGCGCGTCCTCGCGCACCGCAAGGCTGGTGAAGAGCGCCACCGGCTCGCCTTTGCCGGGCAGCGCGGCAAGCGTATGCGTGGGCACGGCCACTTCATAGCCCACGCCGCCCGCAGTCAGGATCAGGCAGGCATTGCCCCAGGTCTCGGCCAGACGGCCTTCAAGATAGGCGATCATAGCAACTCGTTGTGCAGGAGCGGGCGCGGCCCGCCATGTGGTTTTTTTCAAAAGAATACGCCGTTGCGGTCGCCGGGCTCCCCGCTCAGAGCAGCAAGAGCAGAGATCCGAGCGTGATCAGCAGGCCTCCGGCCACGGCCTTCAGGCCCAAAGGCTCATGCAGCAGGAGGGCCGCCAGAATCATGGCCAGGGGCACGCTCAGCTTGTCGATGGGCGCGACCCTGGAAACCTCGCCCAGTTGCAGGGCCTTGAAGTAGCACAACCAGGACAGACCCGTGGCCACGGCGGAAAGAAAAAGAAAGAGCAGCGTATGCCCGCTCAGCTCTTTGACGCGCCCGGCGACTCCGGTAAAAATCGCTATTCCCCAGGTCAGCGCCAGGATGAAGGTCACCCTCACGGCCGTGGCCAGGTTGGAGTCCACATCCTTGACGCCCATTTTGGAAAAAATGGCCGTCAGGGCGGCAAACAAGGCCGCCAGCAACGCATAGACCTTCCACATGACATCCTCACGCGGCCTGCTCAGCCGCCGATGCCCACCATCTGCTTCACGGCCACGGCCGCGCCGCGCCGCGCGCGCAGCAGCTCCGCGCCCACGGGCTTGGCGGCACAGGCCCTGCGGATGACGCGGACGATGGTTTCATCCGTGATCCGGGGTTGGCGCAGGAGTCCGCGCAGGCGGTATTCCTTATCCGCGAACAGGCAGGTGCGCAAAGCCCCGTCGCTGGTCAGGCGCAGGCGGTTGCAGGAGAGGCAGAAATGGTTGGTCAAAGGCGAAATGAAGCCCAGCCGCCCCAGGCCGCCCGCAATCCTGTACATGCGGGCCGGGCCGGATTCCGCGGCATCGGCTGTAGCGGGGATCAGGCGCGCGCGGCGCTCCGCCTCGGCCTGAATCTCCGCCGTGGACCAGAAATTTTCCACGCTCCAGGGGGTGGCGCTGCCCATAGGCATGAATTCGATGAAACGCAGATCCAGGGGCATGTTCCGGGCCGCATGCACAAAATCATCCATCTGCCCGTCGTTGACCCCGCGCATGGCCACCACGTTTATTTTAACCCGAATGCCCGCGGCCAGCAAGGCATCCAGCGCGGCCAGCACCTGGGGCAGCAGATCCCGACCGGTGACGCGGGCAAAGGTGGCGCGATCAAAGCTGTCCAGCGAAAGATTCACGGCGCTTACCCGCACATGGCGCAGCAGGGGAATGTGCGGCGCAAGCAGGGTGCCGTTGGTGGTGATGCGCACATCAAGATCCGGAAAGCGCTCATGCAGCATGACCAGAAAACCATCGCAGCCCTTGCGCGCAAAAGGCTCCCCACCGGTAAGCCGCACCTTGCGCACGCCCAGAGAGGCCGCAATGCCCACCATGCGCGTTATTTCCTCATAGCGCAAGATCTGGGAGTGGGGGATGCAACGCTGCGCCACATTGCTGCGGCAATAAAGGCAGCGCAAATTGCAGCGATCCGTCACGGAAAGACGCAGATAGCGCACCGTGCGGCCGTGGCCGTCAAGCAGGGCGCGCACCAAAAGCCCTGCCCCTGCCCGTGCGCCCCCTGTTGCCAAGAAGCCAAAATGGATTTACATCTGCCTGCATGAAACACCTGCTGCTTTGGGTGGCCGTCGCAGGCTGCCTTGTTCTGCCGCTGACGGTTCTGGCCTGGGACGGTTTTGACGCCGCCACCACCGACCTTGTGGAGATCACGCCCGACAAAATGCCCGCCCAGGGCGACACCGTGGACGTGCGCAACTATGACAACGACATCAGCGAAACATGCCTTGTGGAAAGCGTCACCCGCAACGCCCGCACAGTGGAAGTGGTTGTGCGCACGCCCAGGGGCGTCCGGCGGACGCTGGTCATGGAAGGCCGCTAGCTCTGCCCCTCTTCCCGCTCGTAGCCGGGCAGAATCACGCCCGCGCTCTCTGCCTGCCCCTGCCCCTTGGGGCAGTGGGCCTGCATGTGGCAGATCTCGCACCCTCCCCGGAAGGGATAGTGGGTTACCACGGCATAGCGGCGGCTGAGCGTGGGGGAATTTTTCCGGTAGGGCAGGCCCAGACCGGCCAGGGCTTCCCGCAGGGCTTCGGTGGGGCGCGGCGAAGGCGCGCAACCCGCATCCTCCACTTGCGGCAAGAGCTCCTGAACAGCGGACATGCACAAAAACTGGGCCAGATTGTTGACCAGATAGCCCTCGGACGGTGATTTGCCCCAGGCTTCATCCACGAATTCTTCCACGGATTCCGGCAGCCAGACGGCCAGATACGAAATTTTGCCCGCCTTCACCTCACAGACTTTCAACCGGTCCAGCCATTGCCCCCACAGTTCCACAAGGCGCTCCAGGGCGGCGCCGCCCAGGCGCGTTTCCCGGCTCATGATCATAAAGGCTTCCATGTCGAAATATGGCCGGATATGATGTTCCTCAATGCTTGTCTGGCTCACATGCTCTCCTTGAGGGGCAGTTGACCTGCATGTCCCGCCTGCGGCAAACACGCCCGGCATCTGCAAACCGCCCGACTGAAATTCACGCAACGGCAAAAGCGTCTTTTTGCTATTGTAACCAGGGGGCTGCCATCGTCAAGGCCCTTGACGCCGCGGCCAGGGCTGCCCGGCTTTACTTGGCGCTTTCTATTTTTTATTGTACTCTGCCTCTATGTATTTTGTCCATCTCCATAAGGAACGCACATGAGCAAAAGCAGCGCCCATCCGGCGAAAATCCGCTATAATTACCAGATGGCGCCGGAAGCCCGGCTGAATACGGCCCACGGCGTCTGGGGCGGGATCAATCCCCAGGGCGAAATTGAAATGAACTTTTATCACGAAAGCGACGCCTTGCCGCCCTATTCCGAACGGCTGGTCGCCCCGGACGGCTCCATCGGGCATGAAATCACGCCGGAAGACGATGAGCGGCGCGAAGTCACCCGCCATATTCATTCCCGGGTGCTGCTCAACTACCATACCGCGCGCGCCGTGCTGGAATGGCTGGAAGACCGGGTGGCGGCTTTGGAAGAAGAAGGCGAGCCCGGCCTCTACGAGGCCGATTCGGGCATTGAGCAATAAGCGCCATGCTTGAAAAAAGCTTCCACATCCTCACCTTCGGCTGCCAGATGAACGTGCATGACTCGCAATGGCTCGCGCGCGCGCTCACAGGGCGCGGCTTCCGGGAAGCGCCCCTGGAGCAGGCTCAGGTGGTGGTGATCAACACCTGCTCGGTGCGGGAAAAGCCGGAGCAAAAAGTCATCAGCGCCCTGGGCCGCGTTCGTCAGGTCACGGGCGGCAATCCCGGCGTGCTGGTGGCAGTGACCGGCTGCGTGGCGCAACAACTGGGCGGGAAGCTTTTTGAAGGCGCGGGCCAGGTGCGTCTTGTGGCCGGCAGCGACGGCATCTCCGGCGCGCCCGCAGCCATTGAGCGCCTTCTGGCCGAGCCGGGGCTGCGCCTTTCCCTCCTGGACTTCACGAGCAGCTATGTGGAGCGCGAGGCCGGCCCCCGGCAAGCCGCAGAGCCTGTGGCCTATATCAATATCATGCAGGGCTGCGACAATTTCTGCACCTACTGCATTGTGCCTTTTACCCGGGGCCGCCAGAAATCCCGGGCCACACCGGCCATACTGGAGGAATGCCTCGCCGTGCTGGATCGCGGCGCGCGGGAAATTACCCTTCTGGGGCAGAATGTCAACGCCTTCGGCCGTGACAAAAACGGCGACGGCGTGAGCTTTGCGGCATTGCTTTCGCGCGTGGCGGCCCTGCCCGGCCTCGCGCGCCTGCGCTACGTCACGCCGCACCCCAAGGATATGGGGCCGGATGATGTGGCGGCCTTTGCCGAGCTTGCCCCGCTCTGCCCGCGCCTGCATCTGCCGTTGCAGTCCGGTTCCGACACTGTGCTGGAACGCATGCGCCGCAAGTACAAAAGGCGCGATTTTCTGGATCTGGTGGCTTGCCTGCGCGCGGCCAGACCGGATCTGGCGCTTTCCACGGATTTGATCGTGGGCTTTCCCGGCGAGACCGAGAAGGACTTTGAGGCCACCCTGGAAATGATGGAGGCCTGCGGCTTCATGTCCAGCTTTTCCTTTTGCTACTCGGATCGGCCCGGAGCGCGGGCCGCGCTTTTCCCGGACAAAATTCCGCCCGAGGTCCAGCAGGAGCGCCTTCTGCGCCTCCAGGAACTCCAGGAAAAGCTGAGCCGCCGCTGGCTGGAGGCCCGCACGGGCCGGGAAACAAGCCTGCTCATCGAAGGGCCGAGCCGCAGGCAGGGACAGGGCGCGGAACCGAGCTGGCAAGGGCGCGACCCCTATGGCGTGCCCGTGCATGTGCCCTTGCCCGCAGGCGAGGATCATACCGGGCGCATGGTCCCTGTACGGATCATGGAAGCCAAAAAACACAGCCTTACGGCCCGACGGACCGGTGCGTTATGGTAGAGATGCGCGTGCTGGGCCTGACCATTGATCCCCAGACCAAAACGCCCATTGTAATCCTGGGTGAGAGCGGCGGCGATACGCTGCTGCCCATCTGGGTAGGGGCCATGGAAGCCATGACCGTTTCCCTGGTGCTGAACAATGAAAATCTTCCCCGCCCCCTGACGCACGATTTGCTGCTGATGAGCTTCAAGGCTCTCAAAACCGAATTGCCGCGCGTGGAGATTACCGAGCTCAAAGACGGCGTATATTACGCCCTGCTGATTTTGAACGGCCCTGAAGGCGTTATCCGCGTGGACTGCCGCCCTTCGGACGCCATTGCCCTGGCTTTGCGCGCCAAGGCCCGCATTCTGGTCAATGAGGAAGTGCTGCGCCGCTCGGCCGAGGCTCAGGACAGGGTCAGCCGCCGCATGTCGGACAAGTCTCTGCCGATCCCTGCCGCGGATGCGGCCACGGATATGATGCGCAAGGCCGGCGCGCAAAAAGAAATTGATCGGCTGAGCGGCGTCCTGACCCGTGAAGGTGTTTTGCCGCAGGGCAACGCGCGCGAGGAGGAAGAGCGCCTTCGTGAGCTGCTGCGCTCCCTGGACCCCATTTCCCGCCGCAAGATGTAAGGCCGCGCCCTTGCGGCCTCCAGAGCAGATTACCTTTGACTTTTTATGAAAGTCAAAGGCGGCACTTCCTCCCGGTATGCTTTCCCTTCTCCCCCCTCAAAAAATTTCCTGCCGCCTCACAAACGTTGCCGCGTCGGCTGCCGTGGAAAGCCATGCCGATCACAAGAAAAGACTCCAGGAGTTTTCTAGAATTTTTTTCATTTTTAACCTATTATAATCACTAATTATTTTTTTCAGATTTTACTACAGTTGTTTATATATGCCCTAAAGGTTTGCCCGGGCATTCCGATAGGCTGGACATAACACGGATGGAAAAAACCATGCTCGACTATAGACGCTTTAAAGAAATTAACGATCTCTTTGCCTCGGGCCAGCCGGAAAGAGCGCGTCGTCTGCTCATGGAGCTGCAATCCCGTTGCATTGCGTTGCGCGACGAAATGAGCATGCTTAAAGTCCGCCTTCAGACCTTTGAAGACATCTTCTATCTTTCCCGAAATCTTTATGCGGAGAACGGCTTTTACTGGCTCAGGACCGCCGGGGCCAAACAGGGCCCGTTCTGCACCCACTGCTATGAGAGCGAAGGCGCCTTGATCCGTCTGGAAAAAAACGGCGGCCAATTGCGCTGCCCGTATTGCGATTCAAGCTATGCCGGAAGCGCGCGCGATTCCGGCGGCCACGCGGATTCCGGGCTGCCTCTGCGCCAGGCGCGAATCCTGCCCTTTGCCAAATAGAGCATTTTGCTTTTGAAATTATTCAATTTCAAAAGCGGCGCTGCCATCATTTCGCGTCCAGGCTTCAGCCGTTGCGACGAAGGAAGCTACGGATGAAGACAGCAACTGGTTACTGCGGCAGCCAGCCAACGCAACCGCTGTCGCTATCCGTACGCAAGCAAAGCTTGCTAACGGCTACCGCAACGCGGTCTGGACGCCCATTCGGCGCGGGCGTCCGCTCCCGCGGCCGCCAGAGCGGTTGCCGTTTGCAACAGCAAACCGCTCTAGCCTCCCGCTTCCACGCCGGGCGGCAGCGTCCGCACTTGCTGATGTCCGTAACAGGCATTATAGTATGTGAAAAAAGAAAGCCGCAGCGTCCGGCGGATCGCCCCGGGGGGCTGTTTCTCAATTGGTTCTTTTGCCTTCCACCTTTGTCAGGCTGCGTTTTTTGCTCCAGTCGAGCACCATTGGGAGTACACTCCTTTCGCAAAAAGCCTGCTTCCCTTGCTGCAAGGGCAAAACTCCTCAATTTGGAAACAGCCCTGAGAGCGGTTTGCTCATAAAATCAGCTCAACGCTCTGGCAGGGCGAAGCCATGCCCGCCCACGCGCGTCAGCCGTTGGCGGCTGTGCCGCCTTGCGGATGACGACAGCAGAGAAAATTTCCTTGCGCCGTTACGCGCCGGAGCGAGCGTTTCACAAGCACTATGCGCCAGTGCCGCGGCCTTTTCCGTAAGGAAGCGCAGCTCATGACCCTTCAGCCCAGCTTGCCAAGCATCCTGCTGCTCAGCGAAAGCGAATCGCTTGCCGCTCTTGATCGGCGCGCCCTGCGCGATGTGGGCGTGACCCAGATCCAGGTCATGACTTCAGGCATAGCAGCCGCGCGGATTCTGGCGGGCCTGGCCCCCAACCCCGGCGGCCTTCAGCCCGATGTGATCGTCTGCGCCCAAAAGCTGGAGGATATGGACGGCGAGCAGTTCTGCGCCATTTTGCGGCTGCACCCCCGCCTGCTGGCCATGCCCGTTTTGCTGATTCTGCCCAGCGACAGCGAAGTGGAGCAGCTCAAAACCCTGGGCTGCGGCGCCAGCGCCCTGCTCGGCCGCCCCTATTCAGTGACGGATCTTAAAGCCACCCTGGCCGTGCTGGAGGTCTCCCCAAAACGCCTCCCGCAACTGCAAAAAGCCGCGCGCTCTACGGACACCAAGGCTTTTGACGCCGCGCTGGACACATACGGCCTGCTTCTCAAGCCGGTGCGCCAGCCGGAAGATTATTTCCGCGTGGGTATGCAAGACCTGCAGCAACAACGCTGGAACAACGCCATCAACGCTTTTCAGCGGGCACTGCGCGATGCCCAGATCAAGGGCGAGGCAGAACTCGGCATGGCCGTGGCCTGGAAGGGCAAGGGTGATCTGACGCGCTACCGCGCCTGTCTTGCGCAGGCAGCGGCCACCTTTGTGCGCGCCGGACACTGGCGCCGCGCCCGCGCCGTCCACGCGCGCGTGCTCCAGGAAGATCCCGGCGCTAAAAGCCCCTTTCTGGCCGAAGCCCGGCAGCTCATGCGCCAGGGTCTGTACGACGAGGCCGCCGAAATTCTGGCTCAAGGTTTTGACGTCACCTCCAAAAGCCAGCTCTGCGACAAAATAGCGCAGACCTGCCTGACCGCCGAGGAACCGGAGCACATGCTGCGCCAACTGGAAAAGAGCCTGGGACGGGCTCTGGGAGCGCAAGGGGACAGACTCGGCAGCGACATCCGGGCGTGCCTCGACGCATTGATCCGGCAGCAGGAGGCCCGACGGCGTGAGGCCGCAGCCGAACGCCAATGGAGCGTTTCCCGCCGCATGGCCCGGCAGAGGGAAATGCAGGAGGGAACCACGCAGGAAAGCGCGGACCCTGGCGCGGAACAGGCCAAAGAACCGACCGGGGAAGAAAAAACAGAACCGCGCGGCACTGCGCCGGAAACAGGCGCGCCATCGGCGCTGGCCGCTCTGGCGGGCCGGGCGCGCACAAGCCGTGTTACGGTCAGCGGCGTGGTCAGCCCGCAGGACAGCGACCGGCCCGCGCTCATGCCTCTGGACGAAGACGCTGCGGCTTCACCCCGCGGATCGGCCCGGGATTCCGCAAGCCGCCTGCCTGCAGTGGAACCCCTTAGCGAAACTGAAGCCACCAGTAAGCTCTTCACCGGCAAACCGAGGCTCAACGAACTGCTCTCGGTCATGAAATGCACCTGGAAGCTTGTCCGCAGAGACAAATAGAGCGGCGCGCCCGCACACCCGCCGGGCCTTCCCTGCCCAGTCTCTCCTGTTTCAGCGCCGCACGCGCGCCAGCGCCTCCGCATCGCCCAGCCCGTGCAAAAAGCGCACACGCCAAAGGTAACAGGCGGCTCCGAAGCCCAGCGCGAAAATGTAGGCGATCCAAAAGCCCTCCGCGCCCCGGGGCGGCCCGAATATATCGGTGCGCGCCAGGGCATAGCCCAGGGGCAGGCCGATGACCCAGTAGGCAAGAAAGCAGATCGCAGAGATAATCCGGGTGTCGTTGTGGCCGCGCAATATGCCGATGCCCGCCATCTGCAGGCCGTCCACCAGTTGATAGGCCGCCACATAGAACAAAAGATGCATGGCCAGAGCGGTAACGGCGGGATCGTCATTGTAAATCAGCACGATGCCGCGGCGAAAGACAATGGCGCAGAGCGCGATGAGCAAGGCAAAAACCACGCTGAGCGCCAGGGCCGTGCGGGCCGCCAGGCGGGCGCGCGCCACCTTTCCCGCGCCCAGGTAATGCCCCACCCGGATGGTGGCGGTCATGCCCACTGCCAGGGGGATCATGAAAACCAGGGCGCTGAAATTCATGACGATCTGATGCCCGGCCACCATCACCGTGCCCAGGGGAGCCAGCAAAATGGCGCTCAGGGCAAAGAGCGAAACCTCAAAAAACAGCGCCAGCGCGCCGGGCAGCCCGATGCGCAGGACGCGCAGCGCCAGCGCGCCGTCAAAACGCGGTTCCTGAAGCCGCCGGCCGGAAAGCCCGCGACGGAAAAACAGGGGGGCGAAAAGCGGTCGCAAATCCCGGTACTGCGGGTCGCGGCGCAGATAATAGAGCATGGCCAGAGCCATGAACCAATAGCAAAGGGCCGTGGCCACGCCGCAGCCCACCGCGCCCAGGGCGGGCAGACCGCACTTGCCGTAAATCAGCACATAGTTGCAGGGAATATTGAGCGCCAGCCCGAGCATGCCGATGATCATGGCCGGGCGGGTGCGCGAAAAGCCCTCCAGAAAGCTGCGTTGGTTCACAAAAAACATAAAGCCCGGCAAGCCCCAGAGCACGGCGCGCAAGTACCCCCCGGCCAGGCGGGCCAGCTCCGGCGTCAGGCCGAAGGATTCCAGACGCCAGGAAATGACGTAAAAAAAAGTCATCAGCAGAAGGCTCATGCCCAGGGTCAGCCACAGGCCCTGGCGCAGCAGATGCGCAGCGCCCTCGCGCTGCCCCCCGCCCACCATCTGCGCGCTGAGAGGCGGCAGGGCCAAAAGGCAGCCTATGCCCAGAAGCGCGGCCGGAGCCCACACCGAACCGGCCACGGCCACGGCGGCCATGTCCTCGGCATTGTACTGGCCGGTCATGGCCGTATCCGCGAAATTCATGCCGGTCTGCGAAAGCTGGGCAATGAAGATGGGCAGACCGATGGCGTAAAAACGCCGGGCTTCGGCCCAGGAAAAGAAAGATAGGGTCATAGGATATCCTGATGCGAGGCGTCGGGCCTGCAAATCGGACTGCGGCGGCCTCGCCGGAAACATGGACCGGCGCGGAACCTTTAGAACATATTTCTTTTGAAACGCTCGCTCCGGCGCTTCACGGCGAAAGTAAATTTCGCCTGCGCCTATCGCTGCTGTCGTCATCCGTAAGGCGGCACAGCCGCCAACGGCTGACGCGCGCGGCGGGCATGGCTTCGCCCTGCCAGAGCGTTTAGCTCATTTCATGAGCAAAACGCTCTACTCCAGAAAAAGGCCCCGCGCGGGCAGCTCGCGTCCGAGCAAGGCTGCGGCCCGGCCTGCCAGCGCCTCAATGGCCCTGCGCCCCGCCTCTCCCAGATCCAGGCTGAAATCGGTGACAAAGGTTTCAATATGCGCCCTGATCACGCTGTCTTCCATTTCCTGGGCGTGGGAGCGCACAAAGTCTTTGCAAGCCTCCGGATGCGCGCGCGCATAGGCCAGGCTGTCGGCAATGGCGGTCTGCATGGCGCGCGCCGTCTGCAAGGGCAGATCCCGGCGCACGGCAATGGCTCCCAGGGGCAGGGGCAGATGAAAGGCTCCTTCCCACCACTGGCCGAGATCCAGAAGCTTTACCAGCCCCATGCGCCCAAAGGTGAAGCGCCCCTCGTGGATGATCACGCCCAGGTCCGCATCGCCGCGCGCCACCGCGGGCATGACCTGGCTGAAGAGCATTTCCTGCCTCGGTCCCTGAAAGCCGCCGTGCAAGGTAAGCAGGAGATTGGCCGTGGTCAGGAGACCGGGCACGGCCACTCGTGCCGTGCGCCAGGCTTCGGGCGGCAAAGCCTCGCGGGCCACCACCAGAGGGCCGCAGCCCCAGCCCAGGGCCGCGCCGGATGCCAGCAGGGCATAGTCATCCATGATTTGCGCGGCCACGCCCAGAGACATTTTCGTCACATCCAGTTTCTTTTGCCGGGCCAGCGAGTTGAGTCGCTCCACATCGGCCAGGTACGGCCGAATGGCGGCCGGGGCGGGAATCAGGCCATGCAGCAGGGCATGAAAAATACAGGTATCGTTGGGGCAGGGCGAAAGCCCCAGCGACAATGAACCGGGTAGAGAGACAGCCATAGTTTCCTCACATTGACAGGAGACGCCGGACGGGCATAGTCTGCCCACTGCGCTCTTAAAAAAACACGCTCCGCGAAACGCGCGCGCCGCGCCATACGTCTTAGAGCAGATTACCTTTGACTTTTTATGAAAGTCAAAGGTGGCATTCAGGCGAAAAACGCGGTTTTCGCCTGAATGTACGCCGCGTTGCGGCGGCTGCCGCTTTCGCGTCAGCAGAGCATTTTCAAAGTGAAAATGCTCCAGCCGGGTTCCCTTGCCGTGCGGGAAGCGGGCGGTTCCGGCGCATCCTGCGCATCCTGGAGCAGAGTGCTTTTGAAACGCTCGCGTGACGCGCGGCGGGCATGGCTCCGCCCGGTGCGGCGGCCTTGCGCCTTTGCGCCAGGCCGGAGCCGCGAGAGCGTTTTGCCGGAAAATTGCCCCGCATATCCTTCATTTCCGGCCGCCATAGACGCATAGGACATTGCCATGCTTGACGCCGCATACTACGCCGATCTGGGCCTTTCGTCCATCCATGAAAAAGTGCTCGACGGCCGCCGCCTGAGCTTCGATGACGGCCTGGCCCTGTTCGACTGCCCGGACATCACCGCCGTGGGAGCCCTGGCGCTGCATGCGCGCTGCCGTCTGCACGGGCGCAAGGCCTTTTATGTGGTCAACCGCCAGATCAACTATACCAATGTCTGCGTGAACGGCTGCGTTTTCTGCGCTTTCCGCCGCGACGCGGCAAACGAGCCCGGCGCGTTCGTCCTGAGCAGGGAGGACATTCTCGCCCGGCTGAAAAATGCGGATCAAAGCTCCCTGCGCCTGGACGAACTGCATATTGTGGGCGGCTGCCATCCGGGCTTGCGCCTGGAATGGTTCGAGGACGTGCTGCGCGCGGTGCGGGCCGTTAACCCCACATTGCCGATCAAAGCTTTCACGCCCGTGGAAATCGAACATTTCGCCCGACTGGAGGGCATCAGCAGCCTGGAAGTGCTCCAACGGCTCAAGGCCGCGGGCCTGACGATGCTGCCCGGCGGCGGCGCGGAAATTTTTGACGAAGAGCTGCGCCCGCAGCTCTGCCCGCACAAGGCCGACGCCGCGGCCTGGCTGCGCATTTCCGGCGAAGCGCACGGCCTGGGCATCAAAACCAACTGCACCATGCTTTTCGGCCACCTGGAAAACGCGGCCCAGCGCGTGGATCATTTGTGCCGCCTGCGCGATCAGCAGGATAAAAGCGGCGGCTTCACCTGTTTCATCCCCCTGCCCTTTCTGACCGAAAACAGCAGGCTCAAGCTGCCGGACGAGCGTCTCGGCCCGCAGCGCGGGCTGGATCAACTGCGCACCGTGGCCGTCTCCCGCCTGCTGCTGGACAACATCCCGCATATCAAGGCCTACTGGATCATGTTGGGCCCCAAACTGGCCCAGACCGCCCTGTGGTACGGGGCCGACGATCTGGACGGCACCATTGTGGAGGAACACATCGGCCACATGGCCGGGGCTCAGTCCAGCCAGGGCCTGACCATCAACGAGCTGGAAAGCATGATCAGCGAGTCCGGCTTTGAGCCTGTGCGACGCAACGCGATTTTTGAAACCCTGCCCCCTGACGGCCGGAACAGTGCGGAGGTGCGCTGATGGCCACATTTGCCCCTGCCCACAGCCCTTTTGAAGAAAGCCCCGCCGTGCGCGAGGCTGCCGCGCTGGCCGCCCGCATAGGCGGCACAGGCTCAGCGGCCCCGGCGCGCCTTGACCGCGCGGCCGCCGAAACCCTGTATTACCGGGCAAGCCTGCACACCCTGGCCGCCCTGGCTCACGGCCTGCGCCTGCGCCTGCATCCCGAGCCCGTGGTGACCTATGTGGGCGATCGCAACATCAATTATTCCAACGTCTGCGTCTGCGGCTGCCGCTTCTGCGCATTTTTCCGGCCGCCGGGCCATAAGGACGGCTATCTGATCAGCCGCGAGGAAATGGCCGCCAAGGTGGAGGAAACCCTGCGCCTGGGCGGCACGCAGATCCTCCTGCAAGGAGGGCATCACCCGGATTTGCCTCTGGAATGGTATGAGGATCTGCTGCGCTGGCTGCGCGAAAACTGGCCCGGGCTGCATATCCATGCCTTTTCCCCGCCCGAAATATTTTTCTGGTCGCAAAAATTCGGCCTTTCCGTGCCCGAAGTGCTGCGCCGCCTGAAGGATGCGGGCCTGCATTCCCTGCCCGGCGGCGGGGCCGAGATTCTGCACAACGAGGTGCGCGCGCGCGTCTCGCCCAACAAATGTTCCGCGGATCAATGGCTGATGGTCATGGAAGAGGCGCATAAACTGGGCCTGCGCACCACGGCGACCATGATGTTCGGCCATGAGGAGGAACCGGGGCACCGTCTGGATCACCTCTTTGCCGTGCGCGCCGTGCAGGATCGCACCCACGGCTTCACGGCCTTCATCCCCTGGACCTTCCAGCCCGCGCACACCCGTATTCATTGCGCTCCTCTGCCCGCTCCGGCCTACCTGCGGCTTCTGGCCGTATCGCGCCTGGTGCTGGACAATGTGCCCAACATTCAGGCCTCCTGGGTGACCATGGGCCCTGAGATTGCCCAACTGGCCCTGTTTTACGGCGCCAACGATTTCGGCTCCCTGATGATTGAGGAAAACGTGGTCGCAGCCGCGGGCGTGTCCTACAGCATGAGCCGGGCGGACATTCACAAAGTGATCCGCGCCGCGGGCTTTACGCCTGTGCAGCGCACCATGAACTATGCGCCGGTGGAGCCGCAGCCCGCAGTCTGAGGGCAAAGCGGCATGAGCCGCGATTGGCCTCACGGCAAAGCCGCGGCAGGAAAGCCGGGGCAAAATCATGCTTTTGCCCCGGTTCCGCCGGGCGCGCCCGGCGATTGCGACAGCCTTCAACCACCCCGGAAATTCGGCATGAGCACTCCACTGGTCCTGCGTATGGGCCGCATCGGCTATCTCAATGTGCTGCCCATTTATCATCCGCTTGAGGCAGGCATTCTGCCCCACGATTTTGAGTTGGTTTCCGGCCCTCCGGCCCTGCTCAACAACATGATGGCCCGAGGCGAACTGCACGTTTCGTCGTGCTCCTGCTTTGAATACGCCTGCCGCCCCGAACGGTATTATCTGGTGGAAGATCTTTCCATCGGCTCGCGCGGGCCGGTCATGAGCGTGCTGCTGCTCTCGCGCCTGCCCATTGAGCAACTGGACGGGCGCGGCATTCTGATCAGCGGCGAAACCCATACCTCCGTGGCGCTGTTGCGCCTGCTCATGCGCGACCGCTACAAGCTCAACGTGCGTTTTTCCACGGGCCCGGTCACGCCCGCAGTGCGCGGCGCCACCCCCCCCACGGCGTTTCTGGCCATCGGCGACGAAGCGCTGCGCCTGCGCAACCATCCCGACTATCCCTACCGCCTGGATCTGGCCGAAGCCTGGCGGGATTGGACCGGACTGCCTTTCATTTTCGGCCTTTGGGTGGTGAGCAGGGAGGCTGCCGAACAAGGTCTGTTCAAAACCGACCCCGGCGCGCTGCTGCGCCGCGCGCGGGATTGGGGCCTGCAACACATGGATCTGATCCTTGATCTCACGGGCCTGGGTTGCCCGCTCTCGCGCGAGGAGCTTCTGACCTATTACCGCGACGGTCTGGTCTACAGTCTGGGGCAGGAGGAATTGCAGGGCTTGCGGCTTTTTTACGAAAAGCTCGCCACAGCCGGCATGATTCCCGCGCCGCCGCCGCTGCGTTTTTTCAGGATGTGACGCGATGAGAGCATTTTGCTAATTTCATCAGCCAGAGCATTTTGCTTTTGAAATTATTCAATTTCAAAAGCAAAATGCTCTAATTTCATTAGAGCATTTTGCTTTTAACTTTTTACATAGCCACAGGATTTAAACCATCCTTCAGCGTCTTTTTGTGTGATACAACTTAATGCTTTTCCAATGGACTTGTACAGTTCATCACATGTTTTTGCTTTCATACCCCGAAGTAATTGTTTCACTTTGCTCCACATCTTTTCAATGGGATTTAAATCCGGGCTGTATTCTGGAAGGAAAATATACTTGCAGCCTTTTTCCCTTATCAAGTTTTGGGCGGTTTTTGATTTATGGACATTCAAATTATCCATTATAACAACATCGTTAGCTTTAAGCGTTGGAAGAAGAAATTTTTCAATATAAGCATTGTACATTTTTCCATCCAGTGCCCCATCAAAAACAACACTGCAAGTCTCTCCCGTTACCCGGATTGCTGAAAGTATGCTTATCCTTTCCCAACGTCC